>NZ_AUAG01000014.1:0-95210 GCF_000428605.1 Thioalkalivibrio sp. ALE19 | reverse complement strand
CGGCCTGAGGCCGGCGGGTCCATCACGAAACCGGCTGACCCACCCGCAGCCGACGTATGAACCCCGCATCCGTGTCTTCGGGACAGGGCATGAGAGGCCGGTGAGGAGAACCCCTGGCGCTCCTATGAGGCATCCCTTCCCCGGAAGGGCTGACCCTCGCCCGTAGAGAAGGGCAGCTCCGCGACGAAGTGAAGTCCGGTCGGTAACCAACCCGCGTATATCAGAGTGATCCACCGTCGCAATCCGCTTCTCGTGCCCTGCCTCGAAGGCATGGAAAACAGGAGGTCTCGATCGAACACTACAGCCAACCGTTGACAGGTCAATCCATATCAGGAGGCCAGCCCTCTGGCCGATCCGGCACCGACCGATCCGGCACCGACCGATCAGGCACCGCATGAGCCCCCGCAGCCCCATCACCCTCCCCTGGCTGGACCCGGATCACCCGGAGGCGCCGTTCCCGCCGGCGGAGACCGCGCTGGACGAGCCCAACGGCCTGCTCGCCGCCGGCGGCGATCTCTCGGTGCCGCGCCTGGTCAACGCCTACCGCAGCGGGATCTTCCCCTGGTTCGAGGCCGGCCAGCCGATCCTGTGGTGGAGCCCCGACCCGCGGGCGGTGCTGGAACCACGCGCCTTCCGCATCCGCCGCTCGCTGCGCAAGACCCTGCGCAACGCCGGCTACACCGTCACCTTCGACCGCGCCTTCGAGCGCGTGATCGCCGGCTGTGCCGGCCCGCGCGCCCGCTCCGCCGGCACCTGGATCACCCAGAGCATGCAGGAGGCCTATACCGCGCTGCATCGCGTGGGCCATGCGCATTCGGTGGAGGTGTGGGACGGCCCGCGGCTGATCGGCGGGCTCTACGGGGTGGCCGCGGGCCGGCTGTTCTGCGGCGAGTCCATGTTCAGCCTCGAGCGCGACGCCTCGAAGATTGCCCTCGCCTGGCTGTGCCGCCACATGGTGGCCCGGGACTGGCCGCTGATCGACACCCAGATGGCCACCGAACACCTGGTGAACCTGGGCGCGATCGAAACCCCGCGCGACACGTTCCTGCGCCGGATCCGCCCCCTGGTCGCCGACCGGACCGTGCCGCCGCCGGGCCCCTGGACGCTCGACCCGGACCTGCATCCGCTGGACCCGGAGTGGTAGACCCCGGGCAGACCGTCACTGGCGACAAAACGGCCCCACCTGCCAGAACCGTCGGCAGCGGAACTCGGACTCGCAGCTCTCCAGCTGGCTCGCATAGCGACTGGCGCGGTCACGCACCTGACGCGCGGCGCGCTGCACCCCGGGCTTGCCGCGATAGCTGCCGCGGTTATAGCCGCCCTGCCCCTCGTGGTAGGCGAGATACAGGTGCTCCGGGTTATGCAGGGAAACCCCGGTCATGCGCCGGGTGCGCTCGTTGTACCAGCCGATGAAGTCGGTCGCGTGCTTCATGTGCGTGCGCCGGGCGAAGCGGCTGCCGGCGTCCTCGCGGTATTCGCCCCAGACGGGGTCCTGGGCCTGGGCATAGCCATAGGCCGAGGACGGCCGGCGCCACGGGATGATCCCCAGCAGGCGCTCGCGCGGCGGGCGCACGTGGCTGCGGAACGAGGACTCCTGCTGGATGATCGCCATCTGCGTGGCAATGGGCGTGCCCCATTGCTCCTGGGAGTCCAGGGCGTAGTCGTACCAGCGCGGTTCCTCGCGGAAGATCTCGCAGATGTTGCTCTGATCCTGCGGCGGCGAGGGCGAGAGCATCGCGCAGCCGCTGGCCGTCAGCACCAGGGCCAGCAGGGCCAGGGCCCGCATTGCCAGTCGTGAGTTCACCCCGATCTCCGTATTCTTCCCTTGCGATCCGCGCAGTATAGGACAGCACGCACCGGCCGGGCAGTTGCGGGAGACGCCGGGGGCGTGTTCCATTCTGCCGACCCATCCCATTCGGCCGAACAAAGGATCCGCACATGAGCGACAACCCCACCGCAGGCTTCCGCTTCAACCACACCATGCTGCGCGTGAAGGACCCCGACGCGTCGCTGGATTTCTACCGCCGCGTGTTCGGCATGGAGCTGGTGAAGACCCTGGACTTCCCGGAATTCGAGTTCACGCTGTATTTCCTCGCGCGTCAGGACGACGACGAACCCGCCCCGCCGCAGGACGAGGGCGAACGCACCCGCTGGATGTTCAGCCAGCGCGGCATCCTCGAGCTGACCTACAACTACGGCACCGAGAAGGATCCGGACTTCCACTACCACGACGGCAATGCCGAACCGCAGGGCTTCGGCCACATCTGCTTCTCGGTGCCCGACCTGGACGCCGCGGTGCGCTGGTTCGACCAGAACGATGTGGAGTTCGTGAAGCGCCCCGACGAGGGCGGGCTGAAGGATATCGCCTTCGTGAAGGACCTCGACGGCTACTGGATCGAGATCCTGGAGCCCGCGCGCCTCACCGGCCTGGGGCGCTGATCCCCCGCCACCCCGAAGCCCCCTGACAGCCCTCGCCGTCCCCCGGATTCCGGGGGGGCGGCTTGCTTCGCCCGTGATACTGTACAAATATACAGTATATGGACGAACGCGCACCCGAAGCCGACACCGCCCCGGCCTTTGCCGAGCTGACGGCGCTGAGCAACTTCTCGTTCCTGCGCGGGGCCTCGCACCCGGAGGAGCTGGTGGAGCGCGCGGCGGCGCTGGGCTATCGCGCGCTGGCGCTGACCGACATCGCCTCGCTGGCGGGCCTGGTGCGCGCGCACGAGGCGGCGCAGCGCACCGGCGTGCACCTGATCGCGGGCGCCCGCCTGCGGCTGGCCGACGGCCCCGAACTGACCGTGCTGGTGCGCGACCGCACGGGCTATGCCGCCCTGTGCCGCCTGATCACCACCGCGCGCGGGGCCGCGGACAAGGGCGAGCACCACCTGACCCGGGCGGATCTGGAGGCAGTCCCGGAAGCGGAGCGCGCCGGCTGGCACGTGCTGCTGCATCTGTGGCCGGAATCCGACACGGCCGATCCCGACGACGCAGCGGCCTGGCTGCGGGCATGGGCCGCGCCCGGGCAGGGACATCTGGCGGTGGCGCTGCTGCGGACGCCCGGGGATCCGGCGCAGATCGCCCGGGCACGGCATCTCGCGCAGGAACACGACCTGCCGGTGACGGCCTGCGGCGACGTACACATGCATGCCCGCGGGCGGCGCGCGCTGCAGGACGTGCTGACCGCGCTGCGCCACCGCTGTACCGTGGCGCAGGCGGCCGACCGGCTGTTTCCCAACGGCGAACGCGGCCTGCGCCCGCGCGCGGACCTGGCCACGCTGTATCCGGCCGCCTGGCTGCACCACGCGGTCGCCATCGCCGACGACTGCCGCTTCTCCCTGGACGAACTCGAATACCACTACCCCACCGACCCGCTGCCGCCCGGGCGCACCGCCACCGAGTACCTGCGCGAGGAGAGCCTGCGCGGGGCCCGCAAGCGCTGGCCCGACGGTATCCCGGAGGCGGTGCAGGCGCAGATCGAGCGCGAGCTGGGCATCATCGCCGAGCTGGGCTACGAGCCGTATTTCCTCACCGTGTACGACATCGTGCGCTTCGCGCGCAGCCGCGGGATCCTGTGCCAGGGCCGGGGTTCGGCGGCCAACTCGGCGGTGTGCTATGCGCTGGGCATCACCGCGGTGGACCCGTCACGCTCGAGCATGTTGTTCGAGCGCTTCATCTCCGCCGAGCGCGGCGAGCCGCCGGATATCGACGTCGACTTCGAGCACGAGCGCCGCGAGGAGGTGATCCAGTACATCTACCGGCGCTACGGCCGCGACCGCGCGGCGCTGGCCTGCACCGTGATCCGCTACCGCCGCCGCAGCGCCCTGCGCGACGTGGGCCGGGCGCTGGGACTCTCGCGCGCGCGCCTGGATGCGCTGACCGCCAACCTGGCCGGCTGGGACGAAGGCATCCCGCCCGAGCGCCTGCGCGAGGTCGGCCTAGAACCCGACGGCGGCCTGGCCCGCCAGTGGCAGGCCCTGACCGCCGAGCTGGTCGGCTTCCCGCGGCATCTGTCGCAGCACACCGGGGGCTTCGTCATCGCCGCCGGGCGGCTCGACGAGCTGGTGCCGATCGAGAACGCGGCGATGCCCGAACGCAGCGTGATCCAGTGGGACAAGGACGACCTCGACGCCGCCGGCCTGCTGAAGATCGACGTGCTGTCGCTGGGGATGCTCTCCTGCGTGCGCCGCGCGCTGGAGCTGATGCACCGGCACCGCGGCCGCGACTGGGGCCTGGCCGACATCCCGGCCGAGGACCCGGCGGTCTACGCGATGCTGCAGAAGGCCGACAGCCTGGGGGTGTTCCAGATCGAGTCGCGCGCGCAGATGAGCATGCTGCCGCGGCTGAAGCCGAAGAACTTCTACGACCTGGTGATCGAGATCGCCATCGTGCGTCCCGGCCCGATCCAGGGCGAGATGGTGCATCCCTATCTCAAGCGCCGGGCACACCCCGAGCGGGTGCGCTTCCCCAACGCGGAGATCGAGCGGGTGCTGGGGCGCACCCTGGGCGTGCCCATCTTCCAGGAACAGGTGATCGAGCTGGCGATGGTGGCGGCCGGATTCTCCGCCGGCGAGGCCGACGGGCTGCGCCGCTCCATCGGGGCCTGGCGCCGCCGCGGGGATCTCGGGCGCTGGCGCGAGCGGCTGCTGGAGGGGATGCGCGAGCGCGGCTATTCCGCCGAGTTCGCCGAGCGGCTGTATCGCCAGATCCTGGGCTTCGGCGAATACGGCTTCCCCGAATCGCACTCCGCCAGCTTCGCGCTGATCACCTGGGTTTCGGCCTGGCTGAAGTGCTTCGAGCCGGCGATCTTCGCCTGCGCCCTGCTCAACAGCCAGCCGATGGGCTTCTACGGCCCGGCGCAGATCGTGGCCGATGCCCGCCGTCACGGCGTGGAGGTGCGCCCGGTGGACGTGAACCACAGCCAGCCGGAATGCAGCCTCGAGGCCGCCGGCGACTCACCGGATACGCCGGACGCGCCGGACGTGCCGGATGCCCCGCTGGCCCTGCGCCTGGGCTTCAACCGCGTCCAGGGCCTGCGTCGGGAGGTCGCCGAACGCATCCACGCAGCCCGCGCCGAGGGCCCGTTCGCCGACGTGCCCGAGCTGGTCGCGCGCGCCGGCCTGAGCCGTGCCGAGGCCGGCCGGCTGGCGCGCGCCGGGGCCCTGGCCGGGCTGGCCGGCAACCGCCATCAGGCGCGCTGGGCCGCCGATGCGGTTGAGGCCCCGCTGCCGCTGTTCGAGGGCCTGCCGCAACACGCCGAGCCCGCCGACGCCCCGCACGAGCCGAACGAGCCGCGCGAGCCGGGGCAGGCCGGGGACGACGCCCGCACGCCCCTGCTGCCGGTGCCCGACGCGGTGGACGACCTGGTCCAGGACTACGCCACCACCGGCCTCACGCTGGGGCCGCACCCGCTGGCCCTGCTGCGCCCGCAGCTCGAACGCCGACGCCTGCCGGATTCCGCGACGCTGGGGGCGCGGCGACGCCCCGGCCCGGCGCGCTACGCGGGTCTGGTGATCACCCGCCAGCGCCCGGGCTCGGCCAACGGCACGGTGTTCCTGACCCTGGAGGACGAACACGGCACGCTGAACGTGATCGTCTGGCCCGACCGCGTGGAACGCTTCCGCGCCGAGGTCCTGCGCGGCCAGCTGCTGGAGATCGACGGCGAATGGCAGTGGGCCGACGGCGTCGGCCATCTGGTCGCCCGCCGCCTCACCGACCGCAGCACCTGGCTCGGCGACCTCGTCACCCGCTCCCGCGACTTCGGCTAAGGACCAGCTCCTAGGAAGCGGCGGTATCCACGGAGAAGCTCTCGCCGCAGCCGCATTCGGCGGTGACGTTCGGGTTGTGGAAGACGATTTGCCGGGTCAGCCCCTCCGCCTGGAAGTCGATCTCCGTTCCGCGGATGAATTCGAAGCTCTTCGGATCGACATGGACGTCGAGGCGTTCATCCACGCGGAACACCAGATCATCGGGTCGCGGCTCGCGGACCAGGTCCACCGAATACATCCACCCGGAGCACCCGGTGCGTTTCACTTCAACGCGAAATCCGACGGCCTCGGGGTCACTCTCCATCTGTGCGAGGATGTGCCGGACCGCATCGTCGGTCGCGCGAATCCGGTCGCTCTCCGGAATGCGGGCGGTCTCGGCGGTCGCGTCGGCGATGTTCGAATTCATGGCTACACCTCTCTGGCGTGAAACGGGTCAATCCCAGCGGTCGTCACGGACCTCGACGCGCCCGTCGCGGACGCGCACCGGGAAACAGGTAAGTGGCTCCACCGCCGGGGCGGTGAGTGCACTGCCGTCGCGCAGACAGAACTCGGCACCGTGGTGCGGACAAACCAGTCGGTCATCACGCAACTCACCCTCGGCGATCGGATATTCCTCGTGCGAACACAGGTCCTCGATGGCGTAGAAGGTCCCCTCCAGGTTGAAGACCGCGATCGGGACGTCGTCGACCTCCACCACCCGGCGCTCGCCCGGGGGGATGTCGTCCACGGCGGCTACATCGGCCCAGTCTTCCATCAGAACATCCCCGTTTCGAGACGCGCGGCCTCGCTCATCCGCGAGGCATCCCACGGTGGATCAAACACCATCTCGACCCCCGCCTGCTCGACGGTGGGAACCTCCATGATCCGCTGCCATACATCGTTGGCCAGCGTGTCCCCCATCCCGCAGCCGGGTGCGGTCAGCGTCATCTCGACCCACACGGAGCGCGAGCCGTCTTCCTCTTTCTCCACCGTGCAGGAGTAGATCAGCCCCAGTTCCACGATGTTGATGGGGATCTCCGGGTCGTAGCAGGTCCTCATCTGCTCCCACACCAGCTGCTCGACATCTTCGTCCGAGGCATTTTCGGGCAGTTGCGGCGGCGGTGGCGGCGTTTTGCCCAGTGCATCCGCGTCTTCACCACTGATGCGGAACATCCGCCCCTGCGCGGTCACGGTGAAGGAGCCGCCGAGCGCCTGCATCAGGGCCACCTGGCTGCCTTCTCCGATCATCACCTTCTGGCCCGATGGCACCGCAACCGCCAGCGTGTCCCGCTCCAGTTTCACGATTTCCTGAGACGCCATCGTCATTCCTCCGAATGTTCGGGTGTCATCACGCTTGTGCAAGAGTGGCGGGCACGGCCTCCGGGAGACGCTGCGCGAGCCGGTTCTCCACCACCGCCCGGACCGGATCCAGTTTCATCGGCTCCAGCACTTCTTCGGCAAAGGCGTAGACCAGCATGCCCCGGGCGATCTCCGGCCCGATGCCACGACTGGCGAGGTAATACAGCGCATCGGGATCGAGCTGGCCGACGGTGGCGCCGTGCGCCGCCTTCACGTCGTCCGCGTAGATCTCCAGCTCCGGCTTGGCGTCGATCTCCGCCTTGGGCGACAGCAGGAGATTGGCGCTGTGCTGCTCCGCGGCGGTCTTCTGGGCCCCTTCACGGATCAGTACACGCCCCTTGAATACCCCGCGGCCCCGGCCCTGCGCGATACCCCGATACTGCTCGCGGCTGGTGGTATGCGGGACCGCGTGGTGGACCCGCGTGTGGGTATCCACATGCTGCCGGTCACCGACCAGGAACAGGCCATTGAGATGGGTCTCGGCGCCGGGCTCCACCAGGTCCACGTTCAGGTCGTGCCGCACCAGGCGCCCGCCCAGATTCACGTTGTGCGAGGTCACCACACTGTCGCGCCGCTGGCGGACGAAGACATTGCCGACGTGATAGGCGGTATCCGCATGCTCCTGCACCAGATAGTGGTGCAGGTGAGCCCCGGCATGGGCCTCGATCTCGGTAACCGTGTTGGTGAAACTGCGCGCCCCTTCCCCGTCCACGTAGTGCTCGATGATGGTGGCCTCACAACCGGACTCGCCCACAACGAGAACCCGGGGGTGGCACCAGACATTCTCACTGGACGGGGTTCCGTAGAACACCAGGTGGATCGGGCGCTCCAGCACCACACCGGGCTCCAGGTGGATCACGGCCCCGTCGGTCAGGAACGCGGTATTCAGCGTCGCAAACGACGAGTACTGGTCGTGGGCAAGCCCGTCCAGACACTGTTCCGGGATGGTCGCCCCCTCCCGGATCGCCGTATTCAGGCCGTCGATGCGGACCCCTCGAGCCAGTCCGTCGAGTCGCGACAGGTCGTCGCGCAGGAACCCGTTCTCGAACACCAGGCGCCAGGGCTCGAGCTCGCCTAAGGCATGCTCCTCGAGTGTCGCGGCGTCAAGCAGCCCGCATTCGCTGGCAACCGAGAACGGCTTGTTGGCGATCGGGCGAACGTTGGTGTATTTCCATTCCTCGGCACGCGGGTCGGGGAAGCCGGACTCCGCGAACCGCTCGGCCGCCGCCCGCCGTTGCTGCGCGAGCCACGGCGGCAGATCCGCACTCAACGCTCCCTGCAGCTGCTCGAGCTGCCCGATGTAATGGGTATCCAGTGCGTTCGCGCTCATGCGGCCTCCTTGATGATCCCCTGGTAGCCTTCGCGCTCGAGCTCCTGGGCCAGCGTCTTGTCACCGGACTTGATGATCCGGCCGCCGGACAGCACATGGACGTAGTCCGGCTCGATGTGGCTCAGCAGGCGCTGGTAATGGGTCACCAGCACGATCGCCCGGTCCGCCGAACGCAGGTGGTTCACCCCTTCCGCCACGATCTTCAGGGCGTCGATGTCCAGCCCGGAGTCGGTCTCGTCCAGCAGGGCCAGGTGCGGCTCCAGCACCAGCATCTGGAGGATCTCGTTGCGTTTCTTCTCGCCCCCGGAGAATCCGGAATTGATCGCGCGATGCAGGAAGCTTTCGTCCATCTGCATCATCTGCATCTTTTCCCGCACCAGGGTCAGGAACTGGAAGGTGTCCGCCTCGGGTTCGCCGCGGTGCTTGCGCTGAGCGTTGTAGGCTTCCTTGAGCAGATAGATGTTCTTGACGCCGGGGATCTCCACCGGGTACTGAAAGCCCAGCAGCATCCCTTCGCGGGCGCGGATCTCGGGTTCCATCGCCAGCAGGTCCTGATCCTGATAGGTGACCGACCCCGACGTGGCTTCATAACCGTCGCGGCCGCCCAGCACCTGGCACAGGGTGCTCTTGCCGGAGCCGTTGGGTCCCATGATGGCGTGGACCTCGCCCGGTTTTACCTCGAGGTCGATCCCCCTGAGGATCTCCTTGTCGTCAATCGATGCATGCAGGTCGTTGATCTTCAGCATGTGCGTTGTCCTCCGGGTACCTGGAAATTCAGTGTCGGTTTGGCGCGCCCTAGGGAAACACGGATCAATGTACACACTCGCGTTGTCACGCCAGGTTTTCCGAGACAAGGCGCGGTGCGCAGCCGGTAGTGGTTCTACCGGCAAGGGCCGCAACGCAGGATCGGGGAACCTGGCGTGACAACCCCCCACAAGTTATTGAATGCAGGGGCTCGGCCGCCCGTTGTTGATCAAAAACGGGCGCGCGCACGGCGTTGCGGCTCCCTTGTGCAGAATGACTGCACGGCGGTCACCGCGCCTTGTTCGCACGCAAAAGCGACTCGAGCGCGAGCGTGTACATGGATCAGTGTTTCCCTAGGCATTCGTCCGGGCATGCTCGAGGGCCAGCTCCTTGACCCGGAGCATGAGCGCCTCCATGCCGGCGCGCCGGGTCGGGCTGAGGGCTTCGTCCATGCCGACCTCGCCCAGCAGTTCATACGGGTCGGTGTTCAGGACTTCCTCCGGCGTCTTGTCCCGGAACGGCAGCAGCATCAGGGCCATCAGGCCCCGCACCATGGAGGTCTCCGCGTCCGCCTCCAGCACCAGCCGCGGGGGCTCCTGGTCGTCCAGATGGGCGATCAGCCACGCCTGCGTGTTGCAGTCCTTGACGCGGTTCTCCTCCGTGAGCGCCTCCTCCGGCAGGGTCGGCATCTGGCGTCCCAGATCCTCGATCATGCGGAAGCGGTCATCCCAGTCCGGCATCATCTCGAATGCGCTTAACAGTTCTTGCTTGTTCATATCGGACCCCTCTTGTCGGACGCGTGTGCGAACGGGCTGCCGGGACAGCGGCTAGCCGACCGCCCCTTCCAGAGAAACGCTCAGCAGGGCCTCGGCCTCGGTGGCGAATTCCATGGGCAGCTCGCCGAAGACCTCCTTGCAGAAACCGTTCACGATCATGTTGACGGCATCCTCCTCGGACAGACCGCGCTGCTTGAGGTAGAAGATCTGATCGTCGCTGACCGTGGAGGTCGTCGCCTCGTGTTCGATGTTCGAGCTCGGGTTTTTGGCCTCGATGTACGGATAGGTGTGCGCGCCGCAGGTCTCCCCGAGCAGCAAGGAGTCGCACTGGGTGTAGTTGCGGGCGTTCTCGGCCCCGGGGGTCATGCGGACCAGGCCGCGGTAGGCGTTGTTGGCGCGGCCGGCGGAAATGCCCTTGGAAATGATCGTGCTGCGGGTATTGCGCCCCACGTGGATCATCTTCGTGCCGCTGTCGATCTGCTGGAAATTGTTGCCCACGGCCACCGAGTAGAACTCGCCGACCGAGTTGTCGCCCTTGAGCACGCAGCTCGGATACTTCCAGGTGATGGCGGACCCCGCCTCGACCTGGGTCCAGGCGATCTTGCTGTTGTCACCGCGGCACTCGCCGCGCTTGGTGACGAAGTTGTAGATGCCGCCCTTGCCTTCTTCGTCGCCCGGGAACCAGTTCTGCACGGTGGAGTACTTGATCTCCGCATCCGCCTCGGCGACCAGCTCGACCACTGCGGCGTGCAGCTGGTTCTCGTCACGCTGGGGCGCCGTGCAGCCCTCGAGGTAGCTCACGTGCGAACCCTCCTCGGCGATGATGAGGGTGCGCTCGAACTGGCCCGTGTCCATCGCATTGATGCGGAAGTAGGTCGACAGCTCCATCGGGCAGCGCACGCCCTTCGGCACGTACACGAACGAGCCGTCGGAGAACACCGCCGAGTTCAGGGCGGCGAAATAGTTGTCATTGCGCGGCACCACGGAGCCGAGGTAACGCTCGACCAGTTCCGGGTATTCCTGCAGCGCCTCGGAGAAGGAACAGAAGATCACGCCGGCATCCGCCAGTTTTTCCTTGAACGTGGTGGTCACCGACACGCTGTCGAACACCGCATCCACCGCGACGCCGGCCAGGCGCGCCCGTTCGTCCAGCGGGATGCCGAGCTTCTCGTAGGTTTCCAGCAGCTTGGGGTCGACCTCGTCCAGACTCTGCGGTGCATCGTCCTTCGACTTCGGCGCCGCGAAATAGGAAATCGCCTGGAAATCGATCTTCGGATAATGCACATGCGCCCAGGTCGGTTCGCGCATCTGGAGCCAGTCGCGGTAGGCCGCAAGCCGCCATTCGAGCATGAACTCGGGTTCCTGCTTCTTGCGCGAGATCGCCCGAATGACGTCTTCGTTCAATCCCGGGGGCAGGATGTCCTGCTCGATATCGGTGGAGAAGCCCCACTTGTACTCGCCCTTGACGAGTTGCTCGATGTCCTTCGGCTGGGTCGACATAAGCCTTGCCTCGGTTGTGCGGTTGAACTCACGCGAGGGCAGAGCAGGATCCGGTTGCAGCCCGCGCTCCCGAGACGCCGACCGGGATTGGCGTTACAACCCGTCGTCGCCTGAATCAGGGGGTCACCTCCGCCCTCTGTCTTCGGTTCCGACGATAAGAGAATTCCTGAGTAATTCAATAAGGATTATACCGAGCATTGATACAAGCCCCGCGGGAAGTCATGTGCTTGTGGGGCGGAGGGGGAAGTGCCTGGGGGGAGAGAGGCTGCGTCACCGACCTGACGGCACACCGCGGCATGCGGGTCGGACGCATGCCGGGCGAGCGCCGATGATCCGACCGGGCAGGTCACCCGCTCCCGCGACTTCGGCTAGCGCGGGGGTTCTTCCAGGGCGGCGAACACCGCGTCGACGAACTCTTGGAGGTCCGGCAGGTGATGCTCCAGGATCTCCCGAACCCGGGCGGGATCCACGTTCTGGTAACCATGGACCAGAATATTGCGAAACCCCGCCATCGCCGCCAGAGTTTCGGCCAGTTTGGCGGAGACCATCCCTTCGCCCTGTAACCTGAGAAACAGATCGCGGTTGCTTTCGGGCTCCCCGAGCCTGCGCGCCGAAACCCAGTGGGACGCCACATCCAGGGCCGCCTGGATCGCCAGCTGCAGGGTATGTTCCACGAACCGCCGTTCGCGCACGTCCGTGTCCAGGCGCGTCGGGTCCGCCAGCTCCTCCAGCTCGCGTACACACGTGCGGATGAACGCCAGCTTCTTCTCGACCAGCGCCCGATCCATCAAGCCCGTGCTCCGCGGCGGTATTCCTGCAGATAGGGGAGGACGTCGAAATAGGCGTTGCGCGCCGCCACCTCGAACACGGCGCGGCGATCCGGGTCGCGGTCCAGCAGCAGATGGCCGTCGCGCAGGATCCGGTGCACGAGATCCGGCGGAGCGGAATGCAGGTCGACCAGATCGACCCGGCGGCCCAGCGTGTCCGACAGATCCATTTCCAGGCGCGCCAGTGGATCGAGCAGCGAGCGGGACATCGGCTCCGGCGTGAGAACCGCGAGGTCGATGTCGCTGTCGGGGCCGGCCTCCCCCCGCGCATGGCTGCCAAACAGATAGGCCGCGATCACCGCGTCCTGCTCCGCAAGCCGGGTGCGCAGGAGTGTCGCCAGCGGACTGTCGCTCATCTCGAGAATCATGCCTCGAGTATCCGGCTCCACGCAGGAGCGTGCAACGCCGGGCAGGCTCAGGCGCGTTCGATGATGACGAAGGCCTGGGCGTAGTCGCGTTCGTCGGAGATGCTGAGGTGGACGGGGCCGGCGCCGAGGCGTTCGGCGGTGGCGCGGGCGCGGCCTTCCAGCACGAATTCCGGGCGGCCGCGGGCATCGTGGGTGACGCCGGCGTCGACCAGGGCCATGCCGGCGCCGACGCCGCAGCCCAGCGCCTTGGACAGGGCCTCCTTGGCGGCGAAGCGCCGCGCGAGGAAGCCGGCCGGATCCTGTGCGGGGAGATCGGCGCGTTCCACCGGGTGCAGGATACGTTCGGCGAAACGTTCGCCGTGGCGCGTCCACAGCGCCTGCATGCGCGCCACCTGCACCAGGTCGGTGCCGATCCCGAGGATCACGCCGAAGCCCTCGCCCGGGTCACACCGGGTACTGGCCGACCGGCGCGCCCTCGCGCGCGGCGTCCATCAGGCCACGCATGTGGCTGACCGCCTCCGGCAGCCCGGTGAACAGCGCGCGGGCAACGATCGAGTGGCCGATGTTGAGTTCGTTGAACACCGGGTTGGCGGCGATCGCGCGCACGTTGTCGTAGTCCAGGCCGTGGCCGGCGTTGATCACCAGCCCCATCTGCCGCCCGGCCTCGGCCGCCTCGTTGATCTGCGTCAGCAGCCGCTCGCGTTCGTCGGCATCGGTGGCGTTGGCATAGGCCCCGGTGTGCAGTTCCACCACCGGGGCGCCAATGGCAACCGCGGCCTCCAGCTGCCGCACGTCGGGCTCGACGAACAGCGACACGGCGATGCCGGCCTCGCGCAGCGGGCCGACGAAGGCGGTCAGCCGTTCGCGCTGGCCGACGGCATCCAGTCCGCCCTCGGTGGTCAGTTCCTCGCGGCGCTCGGGGACGATGCAGCAGTATTCCGGCCGCAGGTCCAGGGCGATCGTCTGCATCCCGTCGGTGGCGGCCATCTCCAGGTTCATGGGCACGGTCAGGCGCGGCTTGATGCCGAACACGTCGTCGTCCTGGATGTGCCGGCGGTCCTCGCGCAGATGCAGGGTAATGGAGTCGGCCCCGCTGGCCTCGGCCAGGCGCACCGCCTGCATCAGGTCCGGGTACGGCGTGTGCCGCGCCTGGCGGATGGTCGCGATGTGGTCGAGGTTGACCCCCAGCTTGAGCGCGGGAACGGATGCGGCGTCGGTCATGGTATCGGTTTCCTGTTCAGAGCAGACCGCGGGTTTGCAGCGGCCGGCCGTCGAGATGGGCGTCGATCAGCGCGCGCATGAAGTCGCGGCTGGCCCGGGCGAGATTATCCGGGACGTCCCGGCCGCTGGCCAGTGCCTGCAGCGCGGCGCCGGGCACGGCGCCGGCGGTGCGGGCAGGCACGTCGTGCAGGCCGTGTTCCGGTTCGTAGCGATACCAGGCTTCCGGCTCGAGATCATCCGGGTCGATGAACGCGAGACCGGAATCCAGCCCCCCCAGCAGCTGCCACTCGGCGCGGCGCAGAATGCGGTCCGCGGGCCGCTCGCCGGCAAGCTCGGTGTAGGCCCCGGTCAGGGTCTGCAGGGTGTCCTCCAGCGGGGCGTCGCGCGGGAACAGGCGCAGCACCAGTTCATTCAGATACAGGCCGCAGACCAGCCGGCGACCGGTCAGCGGGTATACCCGGCGTTCCTCGGCCACGCTGAGCGAGGGCAGTTCCCCGCGCCCGCGCCAGGCGAGATCCAGCAGGACGAACGGGCGCACGCTGCCGGCGCGCCCGCGCGCCACCGCGGCAACGCGCCCCGCCCGCTCGGTGACCAGCTCCACCACGCGGCTGTTCTCGCGCAGCGGACGCGCATGCAGGACCACGCCCGGGGTGACCTCGCTGGCGGCGCTGCTCATGTACGGAATCCGGTGGCTACCGCGGTTCCTCGATCCCGAGCTCGCGCAGCGCCCGCGGGCTGCGCGACCAGTCCGCCTCGACGCGCACGGTGAGGTTGAGCATCACCTTGCGCTCCAGCAGCGATTCGAGCTGGTGGCGCGAGGCCTGACCGATCTGCTTGAGCCGGCGCCCGCCCTTGCCGATGACGATGCCCTTCTGGCTGTCGCGCTCGACCAGGATCACCGCGTCGATATGAGCGGTGCGCGGGGCATCTTCCCAGTTCTCGACGCGCACGGCGACCGAGTAGGGCACCTCCTCGCCCAGCTGTTCCAGCATCGCCTCGCGGATCATCTCCTCGGCGCGAAAACGCTCCGGGCGGTCGGAGAGCTGGTCCGGGTCGTACAGGAACGGGCCCTCCGGCAGGTGGTTGCGGATCTCCTCGATCAGCCCCGGCAGGTTGGTGCCCCGCCGTGCGCCGATGGGTACCACCCCGGCATACGGAAACGCGGCCATGCGCTGTTCGATGAACGGCAGCAGCTCTTCCTTGTTCTTCTGCCGGTCGACCTTGTTGATCACCAGCAGGGCCGGCCGCCCGGACTGACGTACCGCCTCCTCGATGCGTTCGTCCGCCTCGCCGAAGCGGCCCGCCTCGGTCAGGAAGCAGATCAGGTCGGCATCCGACAGGGCCTGGCTGGCGGTGCGGTTGAGCACCTGGTTCACCAGTTTGGTGCGCTGCTGATCGATCCCGGGGGTATCCATCAGCACGATCTGGTCGTCACCCTCGGTGACGATGCCGAGGATGCGGTTGCGCGTGGTGTGCGGCCGGCGGGTGGTGGCCGCCAGCTTCTCGCCCACCAGGCGATTCATCAGGGTGGTCTTGCCGACGTTCGGACGGCCGATCAGGGCGACCAGCCCGCAGCGCGTGCCGTCGCCTGCCTCGTTCTCGGGTGTGTTCATTGTTCCTGGGTCTGCTGGAGCCGGTGGAGGGCCGCTTCGGCCGCGGCCTGTTCGGCCCGGCGGCGGCTGGAACCGCGTCCGTGCTGTCCCCAGCCCTGAGTGGGCAGATGCACGGCCACGGTGAAATGGCGCTGATGGTCGGGTCCGGAGACCTCCAGCACCTCGTAGACCGGAAGCTCCGCGTTGCGACCCTGCAGTTTCTCCTGCAGCCGGGTCTTCGGGTCCTTCAGGGTCTCCGCTGCGGGGAGGTTTTCCAGACGCTCGGCATAGAGCGCGAGCGTGAAGTCGCGCGCGGCGTCGAAGCCCGCCTCGCGATAGGTGAGCCCGATCAGGGCCTCGACCGCATCGGCAAGAATGGAGTCGCGCCGCTGCCCGCCGCTCTTGCGCTCGCCCTGGCCCAGATTGAGCATGCCTTCCAGACCGGTCTCGCGCGCCAGGGCCGCCAGCGATTCGCGATTCACCAGCGCGGCCCGCAGCCGGGTCAGGTCTCCCTCGGGCGAGTCCGGCAGCCGCTCGTACAGGGCATCGGCAACCACCAGGCCGAGTACCGCGTCACCGAGGAATTCCAGGCGCTCGTTGTTGCGCCCGCCGGCACTGCGATGGGTCAGCGCCTGGCGCATGCCTTCACCGTCCCGCACCGCCTCGGGCAGCAAGGTTCGAAAATCCCGTTCAGCCATGCACGTCTGGATCCTTCCGTTCGCGTCCCGATCTCATCTCGTCAGTCCGCCAGGGTCGCGGAATAGGAGAACTGTGCAACGATGTCGATGTTGCCCAGAAAGCCGCGCCGGATCTCGTAGTCGATGTTCATCGCCGGACCCTCGTCACCTTCGCCGACCGAGAAGTGCTCTTCCTCGATCTCGTCCGGCACCGTGTTCAGCTGAAAGCGCCGGCGGACCTCGCTCCACAGTTCGTCTTCGCTCTTGTCCGCCGCGCCCGGCTGCTCCGCCACGTCCTGCATGATCGAGCGCACCGTCAGATACTGGGTGTACTGCGTACCCATCTGGATCACGAAGGTGAGCACGATCAGGGCCAGGAAGATCATGGCCATGATGGTGGTGGCCCCGGCGCCCTTCATTCTGGTCTTCGATTGCATGGTTACCCCCGTCCCTGTCATGTATCAGCGTATGGCCTGCCCGATGCGGGAAAAGTCCATATGACTACCATTGTAATCCCAGTGCAGCCAGATGAAGAGCGCACGCCCCACCAGCAGCTCCTCGGACACGAAGCCCCACGACCGGCTGTCGTTGGAGTTGTCGCGATTGTCCCCGACCATGAAGTAATGCCCGTCCGGCACGACCACCCGCCCTTCCGCGGCCGGGCGGTCCTCGCGCATCAGGGTGTTGTACGTCCGGTCGCCCATGGTCTCCTCGAACAGCGTGGCACCGGACATCACCGCACCGGAGCCCTCGCCGTCGAAGGTACCGACCTCTTCGGCCGGCTGCGGCTCGCCGTTGACGTACAGCACGCGGTCGCGGAACTCGATCTCGTCACCGGGAAGCCCCACGACGCGCTTGATGTAGTCCTCGGCCGGATTGCGCGGATACTTGAATACCGCGACCTCGCCGCGTTCCGGGGCCCCGGTGTCGAGGATCTTGGTGCGCGTGACCGGCAGGCGTACGGCATAGGAAAACTTGTTCACCATGATGAAATCGCCCACCAGCAGGGTCGGCATCATGGAGCCCGAGGGGATGCGGAACGGTTCGGCAACGAACGAGCGCAGGACCAGCACGATCAGCAGGATCGGGAAGAACGAGCGCGAGTAGTCCACATACCAGGGCATCTTCGCCCGGCGCTCGGGGCTCAGCCGTCGGCGCAGCACCGCCCATACCAGCCAGATCAGGCCGGTTACCGCGGTCGCCACGACCAGGATCAGTTCCAGATTCGCCATGCTGTTTCCCTGCCCCCGCTACCGGCCCGACGGCCCGGTGGTTCCCGTCATTTCTCGTCCACCGAGAGTACCGCGAGAAAGGCCTCCTGCGGAACGTCCACCTTGCCGATGGACTTCATCCGCTTCTTGCCTTCCTTCTGTTTCTCCAGCAGCTTGCGTTTGCGGCTCACGTCCCCGCCGTAGCACTTGGCGAGCACGTTCTTGCGCATCGCCTTGACCGTCGAACGCGCGATGATCTTGGAGCCGATCGCCGCCTGGATGGCCACCTCGTACATCTGCCGCGGGATGATCTTCGCCATGCGCTCGGTGATCTCGCGTCCACGCGATTCGGCTTGGTCGCGATGCACGATCGCCGAAAGCGCATCCACCCGGTCGCCGTTGATCAGGATGTCGACCCGCACCAGCGGGGCTGCCTGGAAACGCAGCGGGTGGTAGTCGAACGAGGCATAGCCGCGGGTCGCGGACTTGAGCCGGTCGAAGAAGTCCAGCATGACCTCGGCCATCGGCAGTTCGTAGGACAGCTGCACCTGACGCCCGTGATAGGCCATGCGGGTCTGCACCCCGCGCTTTTCGACGCACAGGGTCATGACCGCGCCGACGTACTCCTGCGGCACGAGGATATTCGCCTCGATGACCGGCTCGCGGATCTCGGCGACCTCGTTGTTCGGCGGCAGCTCCGAAGGGTTGTGCACGGGCACCACGCTGCCGTCGTTCTTTTCCACCTCGTAGACCACGGTGGGCGCGGTATTGATCAGGTCCAGGCCGTATTCACGCTCCAGGCGTTCCTGCACGATCTCCATGTGCAGCATGCCGAGGAAGCCGCAGCGAAAGCCGAAGCCCAGGGCCGCCGAGGTCTCCGGCTCGAATGACAGCGCGGCATCGTTCAGGCGCAGCTTGTCGAGCGCGTCGCGCAGGTCGTTGAAGTCGTCCGCGGAGACCGGGAACAGACCGGCGAATACCCGCGGCTGGATTTCCTGGAACCCGGGGATCGGCTCGTCCGCCGGGTTGTTGAAGTCGGTGATCGTGTCACCGACCTTGGCCCCGGAGATGTCCTTGATGGTGGCGATCATGTAGCCCACCTCGCCGACGTCCAGATACTCGCGATCCACCGGCTTGGGCGTGAACACCCCCACCCGATTGACCTCGTGCGGGCGCTCCACCGCCATCGCCTTGATCTTCTGGCCGGCATGCAGGCGCCCGGCCTTGACCCGCACCAGGGCCACCACGCCCAGGTAGTTGTCGTACCACGAGTCGATGATCAGCGCCTTCAGCGGGGCCTCCGAATCGCCCTGCGGCGGCGGGATGCGCCGCACCAGCTCCTCCAGCAGCTCGCTGATGCCCTCGCCGGTCTTGGCCGACACCCGCAGGGCGTCGGTGGCCTCGATCCCGATCACGTCCTCGATCTCGTCGGCCACGCGGTCGGGTTCGGCCGCAGGCAGGTCGATCTTGTTGAGCACCGGCACGACCTCCAGACCCTGGTCGATGGCGGTGTAGCAGTTGGCCACGCTCTGCGCCTCCACGCCCTGGGAGGCATCCACCACCAGCAGCGCGCCCTCGCAGGCGTACAGCGAGCGCGAGACCTCGTAGGAGAAATCCACGTGGCCCGGGGTGTCGATGAAGTTCAGCTGGTAGCGCTGGCCGTCGTTGGCGTCGTAGTACAGCGACACGCTCTGCGCCTTAATGGTAATCCCGCGCTCGCGTTCGAGATCCATGGAGTCCAGCACCTGCTCCGACATCTCGCGCTCGGTCAGCCCGCGGCAGCCCTGGATCAGGCGGTCCGCAAGGGTCGACTTGCCGTGGTCGATGTGGGCGATGATGGAAAAGTTACGGGTCAGACGGGTATCACTCATGCGGGCCCCAGCAGGTCCAGCAGTGCCTCTCGGTCAAGAAAGTGGCAGCAGAGAATGTCGCCGTCGACGGCAAGAACCGGCACCTTGGTGTTGTAGCGTTCCCGCAGGTCCGGGTCCTCGTCGATGTCGACGACGTCGAGCGTAAAAGTATAACGGCTTTGCAAAGCAAAAAGCTCTGCGAGCATATGCTCGCAGAGCCCGCAGCCTTCGCGATGGTACACCGTCAGTTGCGTCATGTGCGATGCACCGGCCCCGAAACCCGGCCCCGACACCCGGGGCCGGCCGGCGGCCCCGTCAGTCCTGCGGAATGCGCAGGGCGATGAAGGTGGGGTTGCCACCACGCTGGATCAGCACCGGGACGGTCGTGCCGGGGCCGGCCTGCTCGATGCGTTCTTCCAGTTCTTCCAGCGAACCCACCGGCTGCCGCGCGAACTGCACGATCACGTCGCCCGGCCGCACGCCGGCGCTGCGGGCGGGGTTGTCCTCGACCTCCAGCACCACCAGGCCGTTGTCGACGCCGAGCTCCTCGCGCGTTTCGGCGTCCAGCGGCTCGAGGCGCATGCCCAGCAGGCTCTGCGGCTCGGGCCGGGCCTCCTCCGGCTGGGCCGGGGCCGACCGGCGTTCGGCGACGTCCTCGGGCAGCGCCTCGATGGTGACCTCGAGGGTCTTGTCCTCGGAGCCGCGCCGGATGTCCACCTCGACCTCGCTGCCCACCGGCGTGCGGCCGACAATCGGCGGCAGCGCGCTGGAATTCGGCACGTCCAGGCCATTGAAGCGCAGGATCACGTCACCGGCCTCGAACCCCGCCTTCTCCGCGGGACTGTCCGCCTGCACTCGGGCGACCAGGGCACCGGAGGGCTTGTCCATATCGAACGACTCGGCCAGATCCCGGGTAACCTCCTGGATCAGCACACCCAGCCATCCGCGGGTCACTTCGCCGTGTTCACGCAGCTGGGTCACCACGTCGCCCACCACTTCGATGGGGACCGCAAACGACAGACCCATGAACCCGCCGGTACGGCTGTAGATCTGGGCATTGATCCCGATCACCTTGCCGTCGAGATTCATCAGCGGACCACCGGAGTTGCCCGGGTTGATGGCCACGTCGGTCTGGATGAAGGGTACGTAGTTCTCGCTCGGCAGGCTGCGCCCCTTGGCGCTGACGATCCCGGCGGTGACCGAGTGGTCAAAGCCGAACGGCGAGCCGATCGCCAGGACCCATTCCCCGACCCGGAGCTCCTCGGAGGAACCCAGCTCCAGCGTGGGCAGGTCCTCGGCGTCGATCTTCAGCAGGGCCACGTCGCTCTGCGGGTCGGTACCGACGACCTCGGCATTGAACACGCGCCGGTCGGACAGGTGGACCACGATCTCCGAGGCACCCTCGACCACGTGGTTGGCGGTCACGATGTAGCCGTCTTCGCTGTAGATGAAGCCGGAGCCGAGCGAATCACGCTCGCGCTGGCGCGGGTCGCCACCGGAACCCGGGGGCTCGCCGAAGAAACGCTCGAACAGGTCCTCGAACGGAGTCCCTTCGAACTGGCGCATGCCGCCGTGTTCGGGCACCTCGCTGGTGCGGGTGGCCGAGATGTTCACCACCGCCGGGCTGTGTTCTTCCGCCAGCGGCACGAAATCGGGCAGATGCCGCGCCGAAGCGGGCAGGGACAGGGCCAGAAAGACCAGGGCGACCAGCGCCCATTGCATCGGTTTCAGCATCATTGAATCCCTCTCCGGGAAGCTTGAACGGACATGCCTCTGGACGTCGCGAAGGCGCGCAAGTTCCCCGCGGGCCGCGACAGGTTCAGCCGGCGCGGGTGGCGACCGGCCGCGCGATGCCGCTGCCCGGCTGGCGCGCGAGCACCACCGGACGGAACGCGGCATCGCGCTGGCGCATCCAGCGACGCACCCCCAGCAGGCCCGCCCCGAGGCCACCGAGGCCCGCCAGCAGCAGCACGCCCTCGCCGGCACCGGGGAACAGGGCCATGCCCAGCGCGGGCACGCCAATCAGGCCGGCCAGCGGCAGCAGGTACATCATCAGCGCACCCGCGACCAGCGCGGTGTCGCGTACGCCGAGGGTGACGGTATCGCCGGCCTGCAGGTCGCCGGAATGGCCGACCCGGACTTCGATGGGCTTGCGCCCGAGGACGTCCGACAGGACCCCGCTGCCGCAACCGCTGCGCGCGGAGCAGCTGCCACAGGTGGACCGGCGCTGGATGCGCACGCGGGCGGTGTGCCCGTCCACGTCGAGAACTTCACCCTGTTCCTCGATCCAGTCACTCATGCCAGTCACTCACGCCGGTCCCCGTCGGGCTGCGGCGGATGCATGGCCGCGGCGAGGCGCTCCACGGTCTCGCGGGGCACGTCGCCGACGGCGGTGATCTGATAATCGCCCTCGACCCGGGCCACCGCGTGCGTGGCACCGGCGCGGGTCGCGCCCTCGAACCGGCGCTCGCCTTCCACCGGCTCGACGTACACCGAGACCGAAGCCAGGCCATCGCTGACCACGAAATAGCGGCCGGGCTGTTCCGGATCATCGCTGCTGCGTTCGCGCGCCACCACCAGGCGGAAACCCGACGGCAGTTCACTGAAGCCCCAGTCCCGGCCGTCGGGGTCCGGGCGCAGGTGTCCGCGCTCGGCACGCACCTCGATGCGGTCGGCGTCTTCACTGACCGGCTCGAGGGCGGCGTCCGGCACGCGGTCCAGCAGTTCGAGATCGGTAAACGCCAGCCGTTCGAGCAGCTGGCCGCTCCCGGAATAGAGCTCGCTGAGCAGCGGCAGGCCGGTGTCTTCGTGCAGGCAGTAGCGGTGGCTGTAGCGCAGCAGGTCACTGGCGCGGGCCAGCAGCATGCGGCAGGCATGTCCGGCCACGCGGCTGCGACCCTGATCCTTGAGGGAATAGCCGTCGTGTTCCGCCAGCAGGTGAACCGGGGAACTCACCGGCCAGCGCGGGGCCGATCCGGCTTCGGCGGCCTGCCCGCCGGAGGCGGCCCCGGTCCCGGACTGGGCACTGAGGCGATCCACCGAGCGCACGACCTCGCGCTCGCGGCCGCTGAGGGTATGCAGCCGTTCGCGATAACCTCCGTCCTCGATGGCGTGGATCACGCGCACCGTATCGAGGCGATCCTTGCGCTGCAGGACGAATGTCCCGCGGTAACTTTCCGAGTGCACGCTCGCGGACATGCGTTCCAGCCACTCGGCGGGGCCGGGATCACTGGCGATCACCGGCAGCGGGAGCAGGGCGACGGAAGCCGCCAGCACCCAGGGCAGACCTCCGCGCATCATGGTTTACTCTTCGCCAACCGAATAACGTACCCGCCCGAAGGCAGCGGAGCCGGGACCGGTCAGGTCGGCGTGGTTCTCGAAATAACGCACGAAGCGCGGGTCCAGCTCCTCGCCCGGCTCGTCCGCGTCGGGCATGCCGGCGCCGCTGGCCGCCTCCTCGCTGCCCGCGGGCGTGCGGGCCGTCTGCACTTCGGCCGGAGCGGACTCGCCCGCGGCCATGCCGGGCGTTGCGTCGCCGCCGGGCTGACCGGTGCCCATCATCTGCATGCCCACCAGGGTCACCACCGCAACGGCCGCCGCCACTCCGGTGCCGGCCACCGGCCGGAACCAGCGCGAACGGGTGGCCCGATCGACCCCGGAGTGCTCCGGTTCGACATGCAGCGGCTCTTCCTCGGCCAGTTGTTCGCGCACCCCCTCAAGCAGATCCGGAGGCGCGGTCATGCGCATCCCGCCGCGCAGCGAGTCCCCGATCAGGTGATAGCGTTCCCATTGCTTGCGATCTTCTTCCGACTGCAGCAGCTCGTCCACCAGGCGACGCGTCTCGAACGCCTCGGTCTCGTCGTCCACCAGGGCCGAGAGACGCTCCGTCTTGCTGACTTGTTCACTCATACGATCATGCTCATTCAGTCGTTCAACAATGGTCGCAAGGTCTCGTCGATGGCCTCGCGCGCCCGGAAGATGCGCGACCGGACCGTGCCGATCGGACATCCCATGGTCTGCGCGATTTCCTCGTAGCTCAGACCTTCGATCTCGCGCAGAGTGATCGCGGTCCGCAAATCGTCCGGCAGCTCGTCGATCGTGCGCTGGACGGCCGCCTCTATCTCCTGCGACAGCGCTTCCCCCTCGGGGGTTGCATTATCCTTGAGAGCGGAATCGCCCCCCATTTGTTCGGCATCCTGCGCATCGACCTCGGATTCGGGCCGGCGCCGCCCCTGGGAGACGAGATGATTCTTGGCGGTGTTGATGGCGATCCGGTACAGCCAGGTGTAGAACGCACTTTCGCCGCGAAAGTTCGCGAGTCCGCGATAGGCCTTGATGAAGGCTTCCTGGGCGATGTCCAGGGCCGTGGCGTGGTCGTGCACATAGCGGCCGACAAGATTCACGATCTTGTGCTGATACTTCAGGACCAGGATATCGAAGGCCTCTTTCTCGCCATTCTGGACACGCCGAACCAGGGCCTCGTCGGAAGCCTTCTCGCTCATCCGGGGACTCCCGTTCGGCGACTCGTCTCCAGTATTCTAGGGTTCATGGACCGCCTGACCTGCATGAAGTTCGAAACCCGCTCGCCGGGGATTGCTCCCGGCTTCCCGGCCATTGCGCAACAAGCGCAAAACGTTACCTGACGCATGGATACAGCACAACAAGCCCGCAAAGCCGACGTGCTGGTAATCGGCAGCGGTGCGGCCGGACTGAGCGCGGCCCTGCATCTCGCCCCGCATCGCCGAGTCGTGGTCCTCAGCAAGGGCCCGGTGGACGAGGGCTCGACCCGCTATGCCCAGGGCGGCATCTCGGCAGTGCTCGACCGCCAGGATTCCTTCGACGCCCACATCGACGACACCATCGACGCCGGTGCCGGGCTGTGCGATGCGGACGCGGTGCGCCGCACCGTCGCGGCCGGGCCCGAGGCGATCCAGTGGCTGCTCAACCTCGGGGTGCCGTTCACGCGCGAATCCTTCGAGGGCCGCAGCCGGCTGCATCTGACGCGCGAGGGCGGGCACAGCGCCCGCCGCGTGGCACATGCCGCCGATGCCACCGGCCGCGCGATCGAGGACGCGCTGGTGCGCAGCACCGGCGACACCGCCAGCATCGACGTACTCGAACGCCATGTGGCGGTGGATCTGATCACCTCGCGGGTGGACGGCGTGCGCCGCGTGGTCGGGGCCTATGTCCAGGACACCGCGACCCGCGAGGTACAGACGATCATGGCCCCCACGGTGATCATGGCCACCGGAGGCGCCAGCCGGGTCTATCTGTACAGCTCCAATCCCGACGGCGCCACCGGCGACGGGATTGCGATGGCCTGGCGGGCGGGGTGCCGGGTCGCGAACATGGAATTCATGCAGTTCCATCCGACCTGCCTGTACCACCCGCAGGCCAAGTCGTTCCTGATCTCCGAGGCGGTCCGCGGCGAAGGCGGACTGCTCAAGCTGCCCGACGGCGAACGCTTCATGCCGCGCTTCGACGAGCGTGGCGAGCTGGCCCCGCGCGACATCGTGGCGCGCGCGGTGGACCACGAGATGAAGCGTCTCGGGATCGACCATGTCTATCTCGACATCAGCCACAAGCCGGCGGATTTCATCCGCGAACACTTCCCCACCATTCACGAACGCTGCCTGGAATACGGCTTCGACATGACGCGCGAGCCGTTGCCGGTGGTGCCGGCCGCGCACTACACCTGCGGCGGGGTGGTGGTGAACCCCTTCGGGCAGACCGACCTGCCGGGGCTTTACGCCGCCGGCGAGGTCTCCTGCACCGGGCTGCACGGGGCCAACCGCATGGCCAGCAACTCGCTGCTGGAATGCCTGGTCTACGCCCGCGCCGCAGCCGAGCACATCCTGTCGCAGACCGATCTGCCCGCCCCCGAGGCCCTGCCGGTCCCGGCGGCCTGGGACGAATCCCGGGTGACCGAGTCGGAAGAGGAAGTGGTGGTGGCGCACGACTGGGACGAACTGCGCCGGCTGATGTGGGACTACGTCGGGATCGTGCGCACCCGCCGCCGGTTGCAGCGCGCGCAGCGGCGCATCCGCATCCTGCAGGAAGAAATCCACGAATATTACAGCCACTACCGGATCTCGCCCGACCTGATCGAGCTGCGCAACCTGGGCATGGTGGCGGAGATCATCGTGCAGAGCGCGCTGGCCCGGCGCGAGAGCCGCGGCCTGCATTACCTGCTGGATTACCCCGAACGCGATCCGGAACTGGACGGCACCCCCACCGTGCTGGTGCCGCCCTCGGCTGCCGGTCAGCTGGCGGGGCGCGCCGCCGGCGGGAGCTGAATGAACTTTTCGCGATAGTGCCGCAATTCGTCGATCGAGTCGCGGATGTCCTGCAGGGCCTGATGCGACGCGTTCTTCGACAGCCCCTGGAGCACGTCCGGCGCCCAGCGCCGCGCCAGTTCCTTGAGCGTGGACACGTCGAGATTGCGATAGTGGAACCAGGCCTCCAGCTCCGGCATGTTGCGCGCCAGGAAACGTCGATCCTGACAGATGGAATTGCCGCACATCGGCGACTGCCCCTTCGGCACCCACTTCTCCAGAAACGCCAGCGTCTCGCGCTCCGCGGCGGCCTCGTCGTGGTCGCTGTGGCGCACGCGATCCAGCAGGCCGGATTCGCCGTGCGTGCGCTGGTTCCAGGCGTCCAGCCCGTCCAGCACCGCCGGCGACTGGAACACCGCGACCACCGGGCCCTCGGCCAGGATCTCGAGGTGCTTGTCGGTTACGATGGTCGCCACTTCGATGATCCGGTCGGTTTCCGGCTCCAGGCCGGTCATTTCCAGGTCGATCCAGATCAGATTTTCCGCACTCGCCGTCATTGTCTCTCCTCTGCGGCACCCGGTCGTGCCCTATGATGGCGCGATGCAGTCTATCATCATGGGGACGGGCCCCGGGGGCCCGTCGCATCGAGCAACGAACAAGACCGGCATCCACGAAGAAGGAGGGCCCCATGCGACACCTCACCACCTCTCTGGCCGCCCTGGCGCTGGCCGGCGGCATGACCGCCACCGCGCAGGCGAACGACGAAATCCGGATGGGCCAGGATCTGCACGAGAACAACTGCGTCAGCTGCCACGCCGACATGCACGGCGGCGACGGCTCCGGGATGTACACCCGTGACGACCGCATGGTCGGCGATCATGATGAACTCGTATCGATGGTCCGGCGCTGCGACGCCAACATCGGCACCGCCTTCTTCGATGACGAGATCGAAGCCATCGTGGCCTACCTCAACGATGAATACTACAACTTCGACTGACGAGCACCCATGAGCGATCTGAAGACCCGCCACTGCCAGGCCTGCGAAGGCTTTACCGACCCGATGCCGGCCGAGGAGGCGACCCGGGCCCTGGGCCAGCTGCACGAATCCTGGGAACTGGGCGGCGACACGAAGGACATCCGGCGCGAGTTCCGCTTCCGCAATTTCCACGAGACCATGGCCTTCGTGAACGCGGTGGCCTGGATCGCCCATGTCGAGGATCACCATCCCGACATGGAAGTCGGCTTCAACCGTTGCCGGGTCCAATTCTCCACCCACGCGGTGGGCGGACTGACCGAAAACGATTTCATCTGCGCCGCGCGCGTGGATGCGCTGTTCGACTGACCCGTCGATGCAGCCTGCATGAGCCGGTCCGCCCGGAACCCGGGATCCGCGGTCCCCACGACCGCGGATCCCCTGCCCGCCCGCGCGCGGGTTGCCGCCCGCCTCAACCAGAGGGCCGACCTCCTCGACGAGGACGGCCATCTGCATCGCGTGCAGCTGCAGCGCCGCACGGGGGATCTGGTCTGCGGGGACCGCGTGGAAACCGACGGCCACCGCATCCTGCGCCGCGAACCGCGCCGCAATGCACTGGTGCGGCGCGACGGTTACGGCCGCCGCAAGACCATCGCCGCCGAAGTGGACCGGGTCTGGATCGTGGTGGCGGCCGAGCCGGCACCGGCGCGTTTCCTGATCGACCGCTTCCTGGTGGCGATCCACAACCTGCCGGCCGAACCCCGGCTGCTGTTCAACAAATGCGAGCTGGATCCCGGCGGGGCGCAGCGCCTGGACCGGCAGTACGGCCATCTGGGCCTGCACGCCCTGCCGGTCAGCGTGCACGAAGGTACCGGGCTGGACGCCCTGGCGGCGGCCGCCGAGGGGGGCAGCAACATCCTGGTCGGCCAGTCCGGCACCGGCAAGTCATCGCTGATCGATGCATTGCTGCGCCGCACCGGCAACGCGCCGGAACAGGCCCTGCAAACCGCGACCCTGGGGCAGACCGGCGAAGGGCGCCACACCACGACCACGGCGCGCTGGTATCCGCTGGCGGGGGATGGCGCATGGATCGATTCCCCCGGGGTGCGCGACTTCACGCCGGAGCTGGACGACGCCGACACGCTCGAGCGCGGCTTCCCTGACATCGCCGAACGGGCCCGGGAATGCCGCTTTCGCGACTGCCGGCACGCGGCCGAACCGGGGTGTGCGGTGAGAGCGGCGGTCGCCGCCGGCGAGCTGCCGCAGGAACGGCTGGAGGCCTGGCAGGAACTGCGAGCGGAGACCCGGCGCCGGGACTGAGCCCGGCAGCGCCCCCGCGGCACGAAACAAAACGAATCAGAAGGTCAGGCCCATCTCCACGCCGAACACCGACGAGGAACCTCCGGATTCGGGACGCATGCCGTCGAATTCCAGCCGGTCTTCCATCCAGCCTTCGGAGGATTCCAGCGAATAGTCATCGTAGAACAGGCTCATCGACAGCTCGCTGTCGTTGCGCAGGCGGAGGCTGCCGTCGAGGCTCAGATAGCTGGCGCCACGCGTGTGATCGCGCGGTTGCAGGCCACCTCCCGCAGCGACCGTTTCGCGCGAATCGCCCGCCAGCGGCTGGCGCACGCCGACCCGCAGCTGGCTGTCGAAACCGCCCGACTCGAAGGTAGGGCCGAAGCTGAAGTCGGTAAAATAGGAAGTGGTACCCGCATCCTCGCGCAGGTGTCCCGGCGCACTGCGCGACTCCATGCCGAAGCCCAGATCAACCCCGTACCCCAGGCCACTGGAGCCCAGGCGCTGGCGGAAAGCGCCGGTCGCCTCGAAACGGTCGCCCACACCGGTGATGTCATCCGCCGGACGCGACACCGCGTCGGCATCCAGCATCAGGCGGTAACGCGGATCGGGCCGGGTCTCTCCGCCCGCACCCGCCGCGGCGGAGAAGGAGGACAGGTCGCCCACCGCCGCAACCGGATCGCCACCGTCGAGATTCAGGGTCCGGGTCACGGAGAAGCGGGTGGTGTCATCATCGGCCGCTACTTCGGCCGCCGCAACCATCGGCGTCGCGCACACCGCGACCAGCATCAACGGCACCGCCAGCCGGGCAACCACGCGTGCCCGGCCCGGGGCATTCTCCGCCCCGGCCATGGCCGTGGTGCCGTTATGATCTCCGCGTTGCTTCACGCCCGTTCTCCCTATTGCCACGGCGCCGGCCTCCCCGGCCCGTCGCGTTCGCTAGCCCGGGGGCCAGCCGAGGGGCCGACCACCGAGCAGGTGCATGTGTATATGGTAGACCGTCTGACCGCCCTGCTGGTTGCAGTTCATCACGGTACGATAGCCGTCCTCGGCATAGCCCCGCTCGGCGGCGATGCCGGCCGCCACCCGGGCCATGTTGCCGACGGTTTCCGCGTCCTCGGCGGTGAGGTCGTTCAGGGTCGCGATGTGCCGCCGCGGAATCACCAGGACATGCAGCGGCGCCTGGGGATGCAGGTCCTCGAAGGCGATCACGTCATCGGTCTCGCGGACGATGGTCGCGGGGATCTCCCCGGCCACGATCTTGCAGAAGATGCAGTCTTCCATGGTGCCTCCACCGCGCCCGGCCGGCGCGATTTATATCAGTAATCGCGGCGCCCCGACAAGGCGTGCGCCAGGGTCCCCGCATCGGTGTATTCCAGCTCCCCGCCACTGGGGATCCCCTGCGCGATGCGCGTGGCGCGGATTCCCAGGCGCCCGGCCATCTCGGCCAGGTAGTGGGCGGTGACCTCGCCCTCCACGGAGGTGTTCGTGGCGAGAATCAGCTCCTCGGTGCCCTGCTGGCGCAGGCGTTCCTCGAGCCGGTCCAGCCCCAGTTCTTCGGGGCCGATGCCGTCCAGCGGCGACAGCCGCCCCAGAAGCACGTGGAAGCGACCGTTGAAGTCGGTCGCCGCCTCGATCGCCATCACGTCACCGGGGCTCTCGACCACGCACAGGACGTGGTCGTCGCGATCGGGATCCAGACAGCGCTCGCAGGTCTCCGCCGAAGTCAGCGTCCGGCACACCAAACAGTGGCCGATGTTCTCCACCGCGGCGTCCACCGCCCGTGCCAGGCGCCGTGCGCCCTCGCGGTCGCGTTCCAGCAGGTGCAGCGCCATGCGCCGGGCCGATTTGCCGCCCACCCCCGGCAGGCAGCGCAGTGCCTGTACCAGGTCGTCGAGTTCCGTATCCACCGCGGTCCGGCTCAGAACGGCAGTTTCATGCCCGCCGGCAGGCCCATGCCGCTGGTCAGTTCACTCATGCGTTCCTGACTGGTGGTGTCCACCTTGTGCACGGCATCGTTGATGGCCGCGGCCACCAGATCCTCGATCATATCGGGATCGTCCTGGAAAAGGCTGGGATCGATCCGCACCTTGCGTGCTTCGTGCTTGCCGGTCAGGGTCACGCTGACCAGCCCGCCACCGGCCTGGCCCTCGACCTCCATCTCGGCCAGCTCGGCCTGCACGCGCTGCATTTCTTCCTGCATTTTCTGGGCCTGCTTCATCATGTTGCCCATGCCGCCTTTCATCATTTTCGGTTCTCCTGTCCCGCTGTTCCGGGGTCCTGATTAAGTGTCGGGTCGTCGTCGCGCAGGCGCACCGGGCCGAGTTCGGCCCCGAAGCGCTCGTGCAGCGCCTGCACCACCGGATCCTGCCGCATGGCGGACTCGGCTTCAGCCTGACGCGCCTCGGCATCCGCCGCAAGACGCGCGGCCGGCGTGTCACCACCGGCTTCTTCCTGATCCACGATCTCCAGACGCACGCCGCGGCCGAGATGCGCCTCCAGGGACCTGGACAAGCGTTCCCGGGCCCGTTCCGTGCACAGCATGCGGTAGTCGGTCGGCAGCGCGAGCGTCAGCCGCTCCGTATCCAGCGAACGAAATTCGGCCTGCAGCGCGATTTCACGCGCGGTACCCGCGGGAAGACCTGCGGCAAACGCATGCCAGTCGAATTCGCCCTCGGCCACCGGAGCGGCGGGCACCGGGGCCGGCGCCGGGCGGGCAGCGCCCGCCGCATCGGCTCCGGCGGTCTTCTCCGGGGGCGCGGAGGCCGAGGCCGCATGCGGCTCGCGTACCGCGCCGGCCTCCCCGGCATCCGGCCCGCGCGTGGAAGACGGGCTTGCCCGCGCCGGCTCCGGGGCCTCGGCCTCGGCCGCGGGCGCGGCACTGGACGCGGGCTCGGCCTGCACCGCCGGGCCCCGGTTCGCGGGGTTCTCGGGCCGGCCAGCCGCGCCGCTCCCGCCGGTTGTGGTACCGGACGCGGGCTCCGGCGAGCCCTCCGGACGGAAGGCCAGCAGCCGCAGCAGGGTCATTTCGACCCCCATGCGCGGTTCCGGTGCATACGGCAGGTCGCGTACGCCATGGATCAGGATCTGATAGGCGAGCTGGATCGCCTCGGGGTCTTCGCGGCCGGCGGCCTCGCGCGCCCAGTCCAGGCCCGCTTCGCCGCCATCGGCCACCTCGCCCGCCACCTGCAGTACCGCCACCCGGTGCAGCAACGAGGCCAGTTCATCCAGAAGCCGCGACCAGTCCGGCCCCAGGGCATCCAGCTCGGCAAGACCGTGGACCAGCGCCGCGCCGTCCCCGGCGAACACCGCATCCAGCAGCCCGGTCAACCGGGTGCGTGGCAGCAGCCCCAGCATGTCGCAGGTCGCCCCCTCGCTCAGCTGATCGCCGGCGTAGGCGATGGCCTGGTCGGTGAGACTGAGCGCATCGCGCATCGAGCCCTCGGCCGCCTCGGCCAGACGCAGGAGTGCACCGGGTTCGGCACTCACGCCCTCGGTTTCGAGCACGCCGGTCAGGTAATCGGCGATCAGCGGCGCCGGCATCGGCTTGAGGTTGAACTGGAGACAGCGCGACAGCACCGTCACCGGCAGCTTCTGCGGGTCGGTGGTCGCCAGCAGGAACTTCACGTGTTCCGGCGGCTCTTCCAGGGTCTTGAGCAGCGCGTTGAAGCTCTTCTCCGACAGCATGTGCACCTCGTCGATGAGGTACACCTTGAAGCGGCCGGTGGTGGGGGCGTAGGACACGTTGTCCAGCAGCTCGCGGGTGTCGTCCACCCGGGTGCGCGAGGCCGCGTCGACCTCGATCAGGTCAAGGTGCCGCCCCTCGGCGATCTCCACGCAGGAACGGCACTGGCCGCAGGGTTCGGCGGTCACCCCCGTCTCGCAGTTGAGACAGCGCGCGAGGATGCGCGCCACGGTGGTCTTGCCCACGCCGCGGGTGCCGGCGAACAGATAGGCATGATGCAGCCGCTCGCCGGACAGCGCATTGGAGAGCGCGCGCACCACGTGCGGCTGACCGACGAGATCCTCGAAACGTGAGGGCCGCCACTTGCGGGCCAGAACCTGGTGACTCATGCCTCTCCCATGGACGGAGCGGTCGCCGTGGCCTCCGGGCACTCGGCCCCACCGGAAAGCGAAACTGGAAGGGAGGTGGCCCGCACCCGCCACACCCCGGCGCCCGACGCAGTTGCTACCGTTGCTCCCTTCCGGGCCTGGCGGGGTTCACAACCTGTCGTCGCGAGGGGACTGATACGGACCACCATAACGCTGTTGGTCGCACGGATCACCTCCGCCCGACCGAGCCCGAAAGCATCAGGGTTTCGGCCACGCACGTCAACCTCGATCCGGTGCCCGCGCTCGCAACCCCGCGCCGGCCGGGGTAAAATGCCGGCCCCAGTCGCTTCAGCCGGGATCCCCATGGCCGCTTCAGCCGCGTCGTTCTTTCACGGCCTCCCGGACGCCGTCTATATCATCGATCCGGAGACCTCACGGATCATCGACGGCAACGAAAAGGCGCATGCCAGCCTCGGGCTCAGCCGTGACCAGCTCCTGCACGAATCGGTGATGTCGCTCCAGACCGGCGTACAGGGCATGCCGGCCTGGAGCGAGATCGCCGAGGTCATCCGCAACCAGGCGCCCTATCGCTTCCTCGGCGAGCACCGCCACGCGGACGGTTCGGCCATCCCGGTGGAGATCCTGACGTCGGTGCAGCATGTCGACGGGCGCGAGTATTTCGTGTCGGTCGCCCGCGAGATCCCCGAACGCGGGTCGTCGCCGGACGAGGACGCCGGCCGCGAACACTGGCAGGTCCTGTACGACATCGCCGAGGGGGTCTGGGACTGGTATCCGCAGCAGGAACGTCTGGTGTTCAGCCCGAACCTGAAGTCCCTGCTGGGGTACGGTCCCGACGAGATGGAAGAGGTCATCGACACCTGGAAGGAGAACGTGCACCCCGAGGACCGGCCGCTGGTCCTGACCAAACTGGAGGATCATCTGGCCGGCCGCCGGCCCGCCTTTCACGCCGAATACCGGCTGCGCAACCGCAACGGGCACTATCTGTGGGTCTCCGACCGCGGACGCATCGTGCTGCGGGACGACCACGGAAAGCCACTGCGGGTCTGCGGCATGATCCACGACGTGACCGACACCAAGACCCTCGAGCTGTCCCTTCAGCAAAGGGCGGATTACTGCTCGCTCACCGGCCTTTACAACCGCCGGCGGGGACAGGAACTGTTCGAGAAGGCCCTGACCGCCTGCGAGCACGAGGATCGGCCCCTGGCGCTGCTGGCGCTGGATCTCGACGAATTCAAGACCATCAACGATCGTCACGGCCATCAGGCCGGAGACACGGTGCTGGAACGTTTCGGCGAGTGCATCCGCGAATCGCTGCCGGAACACGCCATCGCCATGCGCTGGGGTGGCGAGGAATTCATGATCGTCCTGCCGGGTGCGGACCCGGTCCGGGCCGAGGACTTCGCCGAGACCCTGCGAGCCGCCGTGGCCGGGGCCCGCTGGCCCGAACCGCTGAACCGCTCACGCGTCACCGTCAGCATCGGGGCGGCGCTGTTCCCCCGCGATGCCGGTGCCCCCGGCCAGCTGATCTCCGTTGCGGACCAGGCCCTCTACCGCGCCAAGCACGACGGCCGCAACCGCGTGATCCTGGCGCGTCCGGCATGAAGGTCCATGGCGAGGCCCTTCCCCCGGCGACCTCGATCATAGCCTTGGGCTAATATCATTTTAATTATAAAAGATTAGATTTATCGAAGAGCGTCCCTTAATCTTGCACCTGTCGTCGGCCACGGGCCGGCACATGACTTTTCACCCGTTTCCGAAACCGCAATCTGCAACAGGAGAGAGAGAACATGGAACTGGAAAATCGCGAAGGTCAGCGCGTCCCGGAAGTCACCTTCCGCTGCCGCAAGGACAACGACTGGAACGACGTCCGCAGCGCGGACATCTTCAACGGCCGCAACGTGGTGGTGTTCGCCCTGCCGGGCGCCTTCACCCCGACCTGCTCCTCGGCCCACGTGCCGCGCTACAACGAGCTGGCACCGGTTCTGAAGAAGCACGGCATCGACGAGGTCGTGTGCATCTCGGTCAATGACGGCTTCGTGATGGAAGCCTGGCAGGCCGACCAGGAAGCCGACCGCATCACCTTCCTGGCGGACGGCAACGGCGAGTTCACCGAGAAGATGGGCATGCTGGTCGACAAGAGCGACCTCGGCTTCGGCGAGCGTTCCTGGCGCTATTCCATGCTGGTGCGCGACGGCGTGATCGAGAAGCAGTTCATCGAGCCGGACGAGCCGGGCGACCCCTTCGTGGTCTCCGACGCCGACACCATGCTGTCGTACGTGGCGCCGGATGCGGCCTGCCCCGAGGACGTGGTGGTATTCACCAAGCCGGGCTGCCCGTACTGCGCCAGCGCCAAGCAGATGCTGGAGGACGCGGACCTGGACTACGAGGAGATCGTGCTCGGCCGTGACGCCAGCCTGCGCAGCCTGCGCGCCGCCACCGGCGCGATGACCGTGCCCCAGGTGTTCGTCGGCGGCCACCGCATCGGCGGCTCCGAAGAACTGGAGCAGTGGATCCACCGCGAGCGCCAGGCGGCGTGATCCCGGATCCGGGGCGGGCCCGGCCCGCCCCGGCCACCACGGGTGGCCATCCGTGTCCGCAGGCCGCCCCCCCCTCGGACCTGCGGACACGGATGGCGGACCCCGGCGACCGCTCCTTGAGCGCTCGCCATGGCAGACTTCGAATCAGACCGACAACGAACAGGGAAAAGAGCATGGAACACTACGACATCATCGTGATCGGCGGCGGCAGCGGCGGCCTGGCGGTGGCCGAACGCACCGCGCCCCATGGCGCCCGCGTCGCCGTGTTCGACCCGAAGCCGCTGGGCGGGACCTGCGTGAACGAGGGCTGCGTGCCCAAAAAGCTCACCTGGTACGCCGCGGAACACATGAGCCAGGCCCGCCAGGCCGGCGAATTCGCCGTGGACGTGGACATCCGCGGCATTCGCTACGGCGAGCTGGCCGAGCAACGGCAAAAGCTGCTCGGCAACCTGAACGAGTTCTGGTCCGGGCACCTGGAAAAGCTGGGCGTGACCCACATCGCCGAGCGCGCCCGGCTGAACGGAAGCGACCGCGTGATCAGCGAAAGCGGCACCGAATACCGCGCCGATCGCATTGTGCTGGCCATGGGCGGGGCGCCGGTGGTGCCGCCGCTGGAAGGGGCCGAACTGGGCGCGACCTCGGACGACTTCTTCCAGTGGACCGAACTGCCGCAGTCCATCGCCGTGATCGGGGCTGGCTACATCGGCCTGGAGATGGCCGGGATGCTGCGCTCCATGGGCGTGCAGACCGACGTAGTCGCGATGGAAGATCGCGTGCTGGAGATGTTCGATCCCGCCATCAGCGACGCCCTGGACCAGCACATGGAGCACCAGGGCATCGGCCGTCACCTCGGGGTGAAGGTGTCCGGGCTGGGCGGCGAACCGGGCGCGGTCACCGTGCAGCTGGAAGGCGGCGAAGAACTCGGCCCCTACCAGCAGGTGCTGTGGGCCGTCGGCCGCAAACCGGCCACCGCGGACATGGGGCTGGAAGAGGCCGGCGTGGAAACCGGCCCCGGTGGCGTGATCCCGGTGGACGAGTGGCAGGCGACCAATGTCGAAGGGATCTACGCCCTGGGGGACATCATCGGCAAGGCCCCGCTGACCCCGGTGGCGATCGCCGCCGGCCGGCGTCTGGCCGAGCACTGGTATGCCCCCGAAAACAACCCGGTACCGGTGGACTACGAACAGGTGCCCACGGTGACCTTCACCCATCCCACCGCCGGCATGGTCGGACTGACCGAGCCCGAAGCCGTGGAACGTCACGGCGACTCGGTGCGGATCTACGAGACGAGCTTCGGCGGCCTCGACCGGGCCTTTGCCGAGGGCGAGGTCCCGCCGGTGGTGATGAAGCTGGTGTGCGCCGGCGACGACGAAAAGGTCGTCGGCATCCACATGATCGGCCCCCACGTGGACGAGATGCTGCAGGGCTTCGCGGTGGCGGTGCGCATGGGTGCGACCAAGCGCGACCTCGACCTGACCATCCCGCTGCATCCCACCAGCGCCGAGGAACTGGTCACCCTCAAGCAGGGTCGCCCCGGCCGTGCGGAGGGCCTCGCCGAAGCCGCCTGACCTGCGGAACGGCACCCCGCCCCGCAGGCGCGTGCCACGGGGTTGCGGGCCCCCATCCGGGCGAAGGCCCGTGGGACCTGCAACCCCGAACGCCGGTGGCTGTGGCATACTCCACGCCACAGAAACGCCGCACGGAGTGCATCTTTTGGCTACCCGCACGGATGTCGAAAACTTCCTCGAGAAACTGCGAAGCGACCTCGACCGGCAGCTGGTGGACATCCCCACCCTGCCGGACATCTCCGTGCAGGCGCTGTTCATCGTGCAGGACGACAACAGCACGATCGCCGACCTGGTCAACCTGATCTCGCGCGACACCGCCCTGGCCTCGCGTCTGGTACGCCAGGCCAACAGCCCCGCCTATCGCGGGCTGCATCGCTGCTCCACCATCCACTCGGCCGTGACCCGTCTGGGCATGGAACGGGTCCGCCAGGTCGTGCTGACCCATTCGATGAAGGAAGTCTTCCAGACCGGCAACGAGGCCATCCGCGAGCGCATGGAGCAGCTCTGGGCCCACAGCCTGGAGGTCGCGGTCCTCAGCTATCTGCTGGCCCGCCGGCAGCGCCATCTGGACGCGGACATCGCGCTGCTGGCCGGACTGGTCCACGACATCGGCGCCGTGCCCATTCTGCGTCGCGCCGAGAAGGTGGAAGAGATCTACGAGGATCCGCGCGCGATCCAGGCCGCGATCGACGCGGCCCACGTGCCGATGGGCCGGGCGATGCTCAAGAGCTGGAACTTCGACCCGGAGATCGTGCGCGCGGTGGGCGATCACGAAAAGATCCGCCAGGATCCGGGCGCCCAGGAGCCGGTCTCCTACACCGACATCCTGCAGGCCGCCAACATCGAGTCCTACGGTGGCACCCGCCACCGCCTCGCCACCGTGGACCGGAGCGAGGTCCCCGCCTTCCGCCGGCTCACCGGCGACCCCGACCGGCTGACCCTGGACTGGGACACCGACGAGGCCGGCCTGAACCACGTCAACCAGATCTTCGAGTAGGACCGCCCCTCGAGCAGGGGGCGGGACTCACTCCCACTCGATGGTGGCGGGGGGCTTGCCGGAGATGTCGTAGGTGACGCGCGAGATGCCGGGGATCTCGTTGATGATGCGGCGCGAGACGTGATCGAGGAACTCGTACGGGAGGTGGGCCCAGCGGGCGGTCATGAAGTCGATGGTCTCCACCGCGCGCAGCGCGACCACATAGTCGTAGCGCCGGCCGTCGCCCATCACCCCGACCGACTTCACCGGCAGGAACACCGCGAACGCCTGCGAGGTCCGGTCGTACAGATCGGCCTTGCGCAGTTCCTCGATGAAGATCGCATCCGCCCGGCGCAGCAGATCGGCGTATTCCTTCTTCACCTCACCGAGGATGCGCACGCCCAGGCCGGGCCCCGGGAACGGGTGACGGTAGACCATCTCGGTGGGCAGGCCCAGTTCGACACCGATCTTGCGCACCTCGTCCTTGAACAGCTCGCGCAGCGGCTCGACCAGACCGAGTTTCATGTTCTCCGGCAGGCCGCCCACGTTGTGGTGCGACTTGATCACATGGGCCTTGCCGGTCTTGGAGTCGGCCGACTCGATCACGTCGGGGTAGATCGTGCCCTGGGCCAGCCACTTCACGTTTTCCAGCTTGCCGGCCTCTTCGTCGAACACGTCGATGAACAGCCCGCCGATCACCTTGCGCTTGGCCTCGGGGTCCTCGATGCCGGCCAGCGCGCTCATGAAGCGGTCTTCGGCATCCACCCGGATCACGTTCACGCCCAGATGGCGGGCGAAGGTCGCCATCACCTGGTCGCCCTCGCCCTCGCGCAGCAGGCCGGTGTCCACGAACACGCACGTGAGCTGATCACCGATCGCCTTGTGCAGCAACGCGCCGACCACCGAGGAATCCACCCCGCCGGACAGGCCCAGCACCACGCGCTGGTCGCCGACCTGCTCGCGCACCCGCGCGGCCATGTCCTCGATGATGTTGTCGGCGGTCCACAGCGCCTCGCAGCCGCAGATCTCGTAGATGAAGCGTTCGAGGATCCGCTGCCCCTGGGTGGTATGCGTGACCTCGGGGTGGAACTGCACGCCGTAGAAGCCGCGGTCCGGGTCGGCCATGCCGGCGATTGGCGCCGAATCCGTGGAGGCCATCAGGCGGAAGCCCTCGGGCAGTTCGGTCACGTGGTCGCCGTGCGACATCCACACGTCGAGCATCCCGTAGCCCTCGGGCGTGGTGTGGTCCTCGATATTGCGGAGCAGCGGGGTATGGCCGCGGGCACGCACCTGGGCATAGCCGAACTCGCGGCGTTCGGAGGGTTCGACGCGCCCGCCCAGCTGTGCGGCCATGGTCTGCATGCCGTAGCAGATGCCCAGCACCGGCGCGCCCAGCTCGAACACCACGTCCTCGGCGCGCGGCGGTGCCTCGACGTTCACCGATTCGGGCCCGCCCGAAAGGATGATGCCGGTGGGCGCGAACGCGCGGATGTCCTCCGCCGGCATGTCCCAGGCATGCACCTCGGAATAGACTCCGGCCTCGCGGACGCGGCGGGCGATCAGCTGGGTGTACTGGGAACCGAAGTCCAGTACCAGAATGCGGTGGGCGTGCAGATCCTGGGTCATGTGGTCATCCACTGCCCCGGCCGGGTGGCCGGGGTCTGTGTCGGGGATCCGGCCGGCGGGCCGAATCAGTCCATGCGATAGTTCGGGGCTTCCTTGGTGATCGCCACGTCGTGCACGTGGCTCTCGCGCATGCCGGCGGCCGTCACGCGCACGAACTGTGGCTTGCTGCGCATTTCGGCGATGTTCTGCGCGCCCACGTAGCCCATCGAGGAGCGCAGGCCACCCATCAGCTGATAGATGATGGCGACGATCGAGCCCTTGTACGGCACGCGGCCCTCGATACCCTCGGGCACGAACTTGTCGGCCGGGGCGTTCGGGTCCTGGAAGTAGCGGTCGGAGGAGCCCTGCTGCATCGCACCCAGCGAGCCCATGCCGCGGTAGATCTTGTAGGAGCGCCCCTGGTAGAGCTCGACCTCGCCCGGCGCCTCCTCGGTGCCGGCGAACATCGAGCCCAGCATCACGCAATGGGCACCGGCGGCCACCGCCTTGGCAAGATCGCCGGAGAAGCGCACGCCGCCATCGGCGATCAGCGGCACGTCGGTCCCTTCCAGGGCCCCGGCCACCTCGGAGATCGCGGTGATCTGCGGCACGCCGACCCCGGCCACCACGCGGGTGGTGCAGATCGAGCCCGGGCCGATACCGACCTTCACCCCGTCGGCGCCGGCGGCCACCAGGTCCTTCGCTGCATCGGCGGTCGCGATGTTGCCGCCCACCACCTGCACGTCCGGGTAGTGCTTCTTCACCCAGGCGACGCGATCCAGCACCCCCTGCGAGTGACCGTGAGCGGTATCCACCACGATCAGGTCCACGCCGGCCTCGACCAGCGCGGCGACGCGCTCGTCGGTGCCCTCGCCCACGCCCACCGCAGCGCCCACGCGCAGGCGGCCGCGCTCGTCCTTGCTGGCATACGGGTGTTCGGTGGACTTCTGGATATCCTTCACGGTGATCATGCCACGCAGCTCGAAGGCGTCGTTGACCACCAGCACCTTCTCGATGCGGTGCTTGTGCAGCAGACCGAGGATTTCTTCGCGCCCGGCACCCTCGCGCACGGTGACCAGCCGGTCGCGCGGGGTCATGATCTCGGAGACCGGGGCCTCCATGCGGGTCTCGAAGCGCAGATCGCGCGAGGTCACGATGCCGCGCAGATCGTTGCCGTCCACCACCGGCACGCCGGAGATGTGGCTGTCCCGGGTCAGCCGCACCACGTCGCCAATGGAAGCGTCGGGCCCCACGGTGATCGGCTCGCTGATCACCCCGCTTTCGTATTTCTTGACCTGCCAGACCTCGCGGGCCTGGGCCTCGGCCGGCATGTTCTTGTGGACAATGCCGATGCCGCCCTCCTGCGCCATGGCGATCGCCAGGCTGGCCTCGGTCACCGTATCCATGGCCGCGGAGACCAGCGGCGCGCTGAGCGTGATCCCGCGGCTGATCCGGGTGGAGATGTCGACGTCGCGCGGGATGACGTTCGAGTGCCCGGGAATCAGCAGAACGTCATCGAAGGTCAGGGCTTCACCGAGTATCCGCATGCACCACTCCAGACAGGGCCCGGGGACCGGGAGGAAAGAGCCGGACAGTATAGAATCCGGGGCTTGACGGGTAAAGGCGGATCGGGCACGTGCGTCGCATCCGCGGCGCTGCGAAGTTACCCTTGTATCTCCGCATTCCGAAGGGTTCAGACATGTCATCGACATCCCGCCTTGCCGGCCGCCGCCGGTTCCTGTTCCGCCTCCTGCCGGGAACCGCCCTGCTGGCCGCCGCACCCGCCGGCGCCGACTGGTGGGAACGCGGCCGCGAGGCCCTGGGAAGCCTGACCGGGGGCGACAATGGCAGCGCTCTCAGCCAGGACGAGCGCATCGACGCCCTGCGCGAGGCGCTGTCCATCGCCACCCGCAACGCCACCGGCGAACTGGCGCGCCACAACGGCTTCTGGGGAAACCCGGAGGTGCGCATCCCGCTGCCCGGACTGGTGCAGTCCACGCGCGACACCCTCGACCGCTTCGGTGCGGCGGGCCCGGTCGACGACCTGCACGAACGCATGAACCGGGCCGCCGAGGACGCCGCCCCGCAGGCCCGCGAACTGTTCCTGGACGCCATCGAGGACCTGACCCTGGACGAGGCCCGCGAGATCATCCAGGGCCCCGACGATGCCGCCACCCGCCACTTCGAGACCCGCATGAGCGACCCGCTGGCCGCACGCATGGAGCCGGTCATCGACGAGGCCCTGCGCGAATCCGGTGCCATCAGCGCCTACAACGACCTGCTGGCCGAGGTCGAGGACATCCCGTTCGTCGCCGACATCGCCTTCGATCCGGTGGACCACGTACTGGGCTACGCGATGTCCGGTCTGTTCGACACCCTGGCAAAGGAAGAGGCGGCGCTGCGGGCCGACCCGGTCGGACGCGGCACCGAACTGCTGGAACGCGTGTTCGGAGGCGGCGAATGAGCGACACCGCCGCGGTCCTGACCGTGGCCCAGCTGAACCAGTGCGCGGACGGACTGCTGCGCGACGGACTGGGATCGGTGCGGGTCGAGGGCGAGGTCTCCAACCTGCGCCGCTACCCGTCGGGCCACCAGTATTTCTCGTTGAAGGACGAGAACGCCAGCGTCAACTGCGTGCTGTTCCGCGGCAACGCCCGGCGCGCAGCGCCCTTCGCGGACGGCGATGCGGTGCAGGTGGGCGGACGCGCGGGCATCTACCCCGCCCGCGGGCAGTTCCAGATCGTGGTCGAGCGGCTCGAACCCGCCGGCGAGGGCCGGCTCCTGGCCGCCTTCCAGCAGCTGAAGAAGCAGCTCGAGGCCGAGGGCCTGTTCGACCCCGCGCGCAAGCGGCCGCTGCCGGCGCGGACCCATCGCCTGGGCGTTATCACCTCGGCCCAGGGCGATGTCCGCCACGACATCGAACGCACGCTGGCGCGCCGGTTTCCGCTGCTGCTGCCGGTCACGCTGTATCCCGTTGCGGTCCAGGGCGCCGCGGCGGCCGAACAGATCGTCGCCGCCCTGCAGCGTGCCGGCGAGGAACGCGCGGTGGACGTGCTCCTGCTGGCACGCGGCGGCGGTTCGCTGGAGGACCTGCAGGCCTTCAACGAGGAGAGCGTGGCGCGCGCGATCGCGGACTGTCCGATCCCCGTGGTGACCGGCGTGGGCCACGAAAGCGACGTCACCATCGCCGATTTCGTCGCCGACCTGCGCGCATCCACCCCCACCGCGGCGGCCGAGGCGGTCAGCCCCGACGGCCCCGCCCTGCGCCAGCAGCTCAACCAACTGCGCGCACGCCTGGAACAGCGCCTGGCGCGTCGCATCCACGAGGATCGCGCACGCCTGGAAGGGCTCGCCGGCCGCCTGCAGCGGCGCCATCCGCGCCAGATCCTGGAGCGCAACCTCCAGTGCCTCGACGAGCAGCGCGAACGCCTGCAACGCGCCGGGCGGCTGCGTCTGGAACGCGCCGAACAGCGCCTGCAGCGCGCCCGCCTGCGCCTCGCCGGGGCCTCTCCCGGGGCGCGGCTGAACCACGCCCGCCTGCGCCTGGAGCACCTGCGCCAGCGGCTGCAGCAGGTACGCCCGGACCGCGATCTGGCGGCCCGGCGCGAACGCCTGCACCGTCTGGATCAGCGCCTGCGCAGCGCGACGCAGCGCCAGCTGGATGCACGCCGGCGCCAGTTCGAGGCGAGCCGGCGCCAGCTGCACGCGCTGGATCCCACCGCGGTACTGCGCCGCGGCTATGCCATCCTGTCCACCGAGGACGGCGGACTGCTGCGGGACGCCGCCGACGTGAACCGCGGAGACGCGGTATCCGCCCGCCTGGCGCATGGCCACGTCGATCTGACAGTGGTCCGCAGCCACCCGGCAACGGAAGACCCGCAATGACCCTGCACCTTGAAAAGCCCCGCGACCCGTTCGTCCGCGGCCCCGCCGAACCCGACCCCGCCGCGCTGGAGCGCGAGGTGGCCGCCGCGCTGGAGGAGGACCTCGGGCCCGGCGGCATGGCCGCCGACGTGACCGCGGCGCTGGTCCCGGCCGGGCGGCATGCGCGCGCCTCGCTGTGGCTGCGCGAGGATGCCGTCCTCTGCGGCCAGCCCTGGGCGGAACGCGTGCTCGCCCGGCTGGACCCGAACCTGCGCATCGAATGGGCGGTCGCCGAGGGCGAGGCCTGCGCGGCCGAGACCCGGATCGCCCGCATCGAGGGCCCGGCCCGCGCGCTGCTGGCCGGCGAGCGCGCCGCCCTCAACCTGCTGCAGACCCTGTCCGGCACCGCCACCGAGACCGCCCGCTGGGTGGCGCGCCTGCAGGACCACCATGCGCGCATCCTCGACACCCGCAAGACCCTGCCCGGCCTGCGCCACGCGCAGAAGTACGCGGTGCGCATCGGCGGCGGCCACAACCACCGCCTGGGCCTGTGGGACGCGGTGCTGATCAAGGAGAACCACATCGCCGCCTGCGGCTCCATCGCCGCCGCGGTGCAGCAGGCGCGCACGCTGGGCGCCGGGCGCTGGGTGGAGGTGGAGACCGAAAACCTCGACGAGGTCGACCAGGCGCTGGCCGCCGGGGCCGACGTGATCATGCTGGACGAGCTGGCACCCGCGGATCGCGCCGAAGCGGTGCGGCGCATCCGCGGACACGCGATCTCCGAGGCCTCCGGCGGGGTCTCCGCCGCGACCCTGCTGGAAGTCGCCGACTCGGGGGTGGACTACATCTCGGTGGGGGCGCTGACCAAGCACCTGCGGGCGGTGGACCTGTCGCTGCGTCTCGACAGCGACGCCTGACGCCCTACCACCACTTCTCGTATTTGAGCTGCGCCTCGGGAATGCCCCATTCGCCGAGCAGCGTGGCCATGTCCTCGATGAACTCGCGCGAACCGCAGAAATAGAACAGCGCGTCGCGCGGCAGCTCCAGCGACTCCAGCAACGAATGCGAGATCCGCCCGGTGTGCCCCAGCCAGTCCTCCGCCTCGCGGGTCACGGTCAGGGTCACGTCGATGTTGTCGGCCTGCGCCAGGCGCTCCAGCTCCTCGGGGAACAGCACCTCGTCCTGACGCGCCACGCTGTAGACCAGGTGCGCATTCACATCGGGGGCCGACTGGTGCACATAGCGCAGGATGCTGAACAGCGGGGTCACCCCGATGCCGGCCCCCAGCAAGACCACGTTGTCGGCCATGCCGTGTTCGAAGCAGAAATCCCCCTGCCCCGGCGTGATGTAGACGGTGTCGCCCTCGCGCGCCGCGGTGTGCAGATGATGGGTGGCCGCATGGTGATCGGCGTACTTGATGGCCAGCTCCAGGCGGCCGTCATCGTGCGGCGCGGAGACCACCGAATAGCCGCCGACGAAGGGCTTGGCATCGCCCTGCGGGATCACCAGGTCCAGCCACTGACCGGCACGCGAGACGAAGCGCTGCGGGTCCGCCGCCAGGGTAAAACTGCGGATCAGCGGGGTCACCTGCTCGATGCGCTCGATGCGCGCGGGCATGAAGTGATCGGGCAGCGAATCCAGGCCGTGTTCCATACGGGTTCCTTTTCTCGGGACGGGACGGGTGCCCGGCCGTTCGGGGTTGTTCGGAGTTATTCGGGGGTTGATTCGGGGTCGCCACGCAGCTGGCGACGGGCCTGCTGGTACAGCGCCTCCTGCTCGGCGAAATCGAGCGCGGACAACGACTGGCCCCGGCCTTCGGCCAGGGCCTCCATGCGCCGGTAGCGGGCCTCGAACTTGCGGGTACTGCCGCGCAGCGCGCCCTCCGGATCCACGCCCAGATGACGCGCCCAGTTGGACACCGCGAACAGCACGTCGCCGACCTCTTCGGCCACCGCGTCCGGATCGGCGCCGGCGGCCACGGCCTCGTTCACCTCGGCCATCTCCTCATGGATCTTGTCGACCACCGGCCCGGCGTCGTCCCAGTCGAAGCCGTCACGCGCGGCCCGCCGCTGGGTCTTGACCGCGCGGGCCAGCGCCGGCAGCGCCAGCGGGATGTCGTCCATCGAGCTGGCATGGCCCCGCTGCTCGCGGGAGGCGGCCTTGTCGGCCTCCCAGGCCGCCTCGCGTTCGGCATCGTCACCGAAGGCGTGGCCGGCAAACACGTGCGGATGGCGCCGCACCAGCTTGTCGGCGATCCCGCAGGCGACGTCATCCAGATCGAAGCGCCCGGCTTCCTCGGCGATGCGCGCCTGGAAGACCACCTGAAACAGCAGGTCCCCGAGTTCTTCCCGCAGCTCGGCGGTGGAGGCCGCGTCGCCGGCGTCACGCGCGACGGCGTCGGCCAGCTCATAGGCCTCTTCGAGGGTATGCGGGACGATGCTCGCGGCGGTCTGCGCACGGTCCCAGGCACAGCCGTGCTCGGGGTCGCGCAGTCGCGCCATGATCTCGCGCAGCCGGGTCAGGGGGTTGGATTCCGTCATGTGCGGGCAGTGTACGGACCGCGGTCGCCCCGCGCCAACGCCCCGATCCCGTGACGGAAAACCCGGCCCGGCGTAACGGCACGGGCCGGGCTCCGGCCGTGGGTCGGTGCGGCCCGCCGCGGACCCGGCGGTGACCTACTTCGGGTCGGCCGGGTTCAGGCGCGGATGGGTCTCCTCGCCCCACCACCAGACCAGGGCCCCGGACAGGAACATCGCGATCACCACGAACCAGAAGCCCCATTCCACCGAGCCGCCCAGATGCGCGACGATGCCCAGCCCCAGCGCGCCGATGCCGTAGCCCAGGTCGCGCCAGAAGCGGTAGGTCCCGATCGCCGATCCGCGCCAGTTGGGATGCGCGATGTCCGCGACCGCCGCACTCAGGTTGGGGTACAGCAGGGCCATGCCGAAGCCGGTGACCACCGCGGCGAACGACCACCAGATGACCCCGGTACCGAGCAGGGTCAGCCCAACCCCGGCGCCACAGATCCACATGCCCCAGACGATGGGTTTCATGCGACCGATATGGTCGGACAGACGGCCGGTGAAGAACTGCGAGCCGCCCCAGACGAAGCCGTAGATGCCGACGATCCAGCCGATCGCCGCCAGACCGAGGCCCTGCTGGTACAGGAACACCGGATAGAAGACCCACACCAGCGCGTCCACGAACTTCTCCACCAGCCCGGCCTGACTGAACGCCGCCATGCGCCGGTCGCGCCAGGACATCAGGGTGAACACCTGCCAGGTCGTGGGGGCGTCGGGGATGTTCTGCGGATAGCGCGCCACCGGCCCGTCGTTGCGACCGGCCGCATGGCGGGCCCCCTCGGCCTTCGCCCAGTCAATGGTCTCGCGCACCAGCAGGAAGGTCATCACGATCGCCAGCGCGATCACCACCAGGCCAAAGACCAGCAGGCCGACGCGCGGGCCAAGGGCAGACGCCATGTACCCGGTGACGATGCCGGCCACGGCCACGCCGACATAGCCGGAGAACTCGTTCATGCCCATGGTGAAGCCGCGCTCGTTCGCCCGGGTGATGTCCATCTTGGCGGTCTGCGTCATCGACCAGGCCAGACCCTGGTTCACGCCCAGCAGCACCGTGGCGGCGACGATCCAGCCCCAGGTCGGGGCGTACAGGATCATGAACGGGATCGGGATGGCGGACAGCCAGCCCAGCAGCAGGACATTCTTGCGGCCCATGCGCTCGGACAGCCGGCCGGCAACGAAATTGAGCGCGCCCTTCACGATCCCGAAGGCCACCACGAAGGCCGTCAGCAGCATGAACGAGCCCTCGGCCACGCCGAACTCGTCCTCCGCCAGCGCCGGGATGACCGTGCGCATCATCCCGATGGTCAGGCCGACGAAAAACACCTGGATCAGCTGCTGGCTGAACTGCCCGAGGTTCTCGCGGATCCCGTGCGTGATGTGATCGTAGGCCTCGGCGGCCTTGTGCTTGTCCATGTTCCGGTTTCCTCTGGAAATGCGTTATCTCGCGGCCGGGGCCCCGGCCGCGTCAGTCCCGCTCGTCGGCCAGCGGCAGGCCCGCGTGGCGCCATTCGGCCACGCCCTCCTCGATCCGCTGCGCGGCGATCCCGTGCTCGCCCAGCAGCGCCACCGCTTCCTTCGCCATCAGGCAGTAGGGGCCGCGGCAGTAGGCCACAACCGGGCGGTCACGCGGCAGCTCCTGCAGGCGTTCGTCCAGTTCCTCCAGCGGGATGGAGCGCGCACACGGCAGATGCCCGGCCGCGTACTCGACCCCGGGGCGCACGTCCAGCACCACCACCTCGCCACGCCGTGCCTGTTCCAGCAGCTCGTGGCCGGCGACCGGAGCCAGCTCGTCGGCGCGCTCGGTCAGCTCGCGGGTGGCCGCCTGCAGCTCCAGCAGGCGCTCCTCCGCCAGCGAACGCAGCATCACCCAGAAATCCGCCACATGCCGGTCGACCAGACGGTAATGGACATGGCGTCCGGCGCGCCGTGCGGTCACCAGCCGGGCCTCGCGCAGGGCCTTGAGGTGGGCACTGACCAGCTTGACGCTGATGTCGGTGTCCGCCGCCAGCTGCTCGACGGTCTTCTCGCCCTGCACCAGCACCTCGATCAGCTCCAGGCGCTTGGGGCTGGCCGCGGCGCGCGTGATTCGCGCCACCTGCTCGTACAGCACGTCCTTCAGTTCGCGCTTGTCCATCGCGGGACACTCTACATTCCAATATTCGTTGGAATGCACGATATACTGGGCCGGCCACCCGACACAACCCCGCCCTTCCCAGGCCCTTCGGCCCGTGTGCCTTTGTTGCGTACAGCCATTTCCTGAGTAGATTGGTCAACAATTCATTCAGCACATGCTGATTCGCTGAATGAAGCGACAATGCCCGAGGGCATCTTCCGCAAACTGAGGAGGTCGTTATGAGCAATCTGATCCAGAACTTTCCGCCGGACGGCGTGGTGACCATCAACCGGGTCATCCTGAAGCCGGAATACAGCATCGACGACCTGCAGGAACGCGTGGCCGTGCTGTGCGAGAACGTGAAGACCTATCACTCGGACACCGGCTTCGTCGGGGGCTTCGTGGCCCTGAACTCCGGTGCGGTCTCCAACGAGGGCTCCACCATCGGCCAGGCCGTGGAAAGCCCGATGAAGGACAAGGAAGCGCTGATCATCACCTTCTGGCGCACGATGGAGGAACATGAGGCCTCCCATCGCAGCGAGACCTTCCAGCCCCTGTTCCAGGAAGTGCTGGAGCTGTGCGAGAACGGCAACGAGGAAATCGCCTACGAAATGCTGTGGTCCGGGGCGGCCTACGATCCCGAAGAAGCGAAAGCCGCGCGCGAGGCGAAGGAGACCCACGCGGCCTGATCCCGGGCGTCTCTCCGGACACCCCTTCGTACGTGAAGCGTGAACTTGCCGGGGCCTGCGGGCCCCGGCTTTTTTGTGCGCGCGACGCGGGGGTGCGGGATGCACCGGCCGTGACCGGAGCCCCGGGAATCGGTCAGTCGCGGTCGCGCTCTTCGGCGGGGGCGGAGGATTTCCTGTCCTCCGGCTTGTCCTCCGAAGCGAGGGTGTGGGTCTCGGGATCGTAGCGATCCTTCAGTTCGTCCTTGAGGGTCCCCTCCCACAGCGGGATGCCGACGAAATAGCCGGCGCGGCCGATCAGGTGCGCGGCCACCGGGGCAGTCAGGATGATGAACACCACGATCGCCAGCGCGCGGGCGGTGACGGCGCCGTCATCGAAGAACACCGCGGCCGCCACCACCATGGTGCCGCCACCGAGCGCGCCGGCCTTGGTGGTCGCATGCATACGGGTCAGCAGGTCGGGCATGCGCAGCGCGCCCAGCGCCGCCAGCAGCATCAGCAGCGAGCCCAGCAACAAAAGGAAGGCGGTGATCCACTCAATCATCACTGCGGTAACCTCCCTTCTCCAGATACCGCGCGAAGCCCACCGCGGCGAGGAACGCGGTCAGCGCCAGCACCACGGCCACGTCGAGGAAGTTGGCCATGCCGGTCGCCACCGCATGCGTGGCGATGAACCCCACCGTCAGCGAGGCGATCAGTTCCAGCGCCACGACCCGGTCCGGCAGGCTGGGGCCCTTGATCAGGCGTATGAAGATGATCACCAGCGCCAGGCTGAGGATCACGAAGGTCGCGTTCACGGCCCAGTCGAGAATCGGCATCAGTCGATCAACTCCATCACGCGGCTTTCCATGTCCCGCAGTTCCTGCCGCAGCTTGTCCTCGTCCTGCAGGTACATCGCATGGATATACAGCACCTTGCGATCGGTGGAGACATCCAGACTCAGCGTGCCCGGGGTCACCGAGATCAGGTTGGCCAGCACGGTGATCTGCGCATCGGTATGGGCCCGCAGCGGGAACGCGATCACACCGGGCTTCATCAAATGGGTGGGCGTCAGGACGTCCCAGGCCACCACCAGGTTGGCCTTGATCAGATCATAGATGAAGAACGCGATGAAGGAGATCACCTTCGGCACCTTCCAGAAGAAGCTGCTGTGATCCGCCTTGCGGTTGAACGCGACCCACAGGGCCATGTAGCTGAACACCAGACCGGACAGCAGGCTGGTCGCGGTGAAGCTGCCCGTGAGCATCATCCAGGCCAGGGCCAGCAGGAGGTTGAGTGCGAGCAGGTTCATTGCGCGTCGCCCCCCAGAATCGCCTCGACATAGGCATCCACGTCCAGCATCTGCTCACCGGCGGCCATGGCCAGCTGCAGGAACGGCTCGGCCGCCACGCCCATCAGCACCGCCAGCCCGGCCAGGGCGGCCACCGGCGCATACAGCAGCCACAGCCCCCCGCGCTCGGGCCACGCCGGCCCGTTGGCCGGGGCCTGCTCGCCGCGCGGGTCGGCCTTCCAGAACGCTTCGGCCCAGATCTTGACCATGGAGTAGAACGTCAGCAGGCCGGTGATCAGCGCGATCGCCACGATCCAGTAGGCCTCGATCTCCAGACCCGCGCGCACCAGCATCAGCTTGACCAGAAACCCGGAGAGCGGCGGCAGCCCGGCCAGCGACAGCGCCGAGACCAGGAACAGCACCGACAGTCCGGGGTGCGTGCGATACAGCCCGCCAAGATCCTTCAGCTCGTGCGTGCCACGGGCGAAATAGGAGATCCCGCTGATCAGGAACAGGTTGGTCTTGACGATGCTGTGATGGAGGATGAACAGCAGCGAACCGGCCAGCGCCAGCGGGGTATGCAGGGCCAGGCCCATGATGATGTAGCCGATCTGGCTGACGCTGTGGAAGGCCAGGATGCGGCGGAACTCGAACTGCGCCGCCGCGCCCAGCACGCCCACCAGCATGGTGAAGCCGGAGCCCCACAGCAGGATGTTCTGGGTGACCTCCGGGGCCTCGGTGAACATCAGGGTGAAGAAGCGGATCAGCGCGTACACCCCGACCTTGGTCAGCAGCGCGGCGAAGATCGCCGAGATCGCCACCGGCGGGGTGTGGTAGGAGGCCGGCAGCCAGAAGAACAGCGGGAATGCCGCGGCCTTGATCGCGAAGGCGACCATGAACAGCACGCCCACCACGGTCACCAGACCGGTGTTCTCGGCCTCGCCCATGTAGGCCGCCAGCTCCGCCATGTTCAGGGTGCCGAACAGGCCGTAGGTCAGACCCACCGCGGCCAGCAGGATCAGCGACGACACCAGGTTGAGGGTGACGTACTTGATCGCCCCCTCCATCTGCGCGCGCTCGCCGCCCAGGATCAGCAGCGCGAACGACGCGACCAGCAGGACCTCGATCCACACGTACAGGTTGAAGATGTCCCCGGTGAGGAAGGCCCCGGCGACCCCGGCGAGCAGCAGCTGCAGCAGCGGGTGGTAGCCGAAGCGCTCGTGATCCGGGGTCATCGAGACCAGCGAATACAGCGCGACGATCAGCCCCATCACGCCGGTCAGCAGGACCATGGTCGCACTCAGCAGGTCGGCCGCCAGCACGATGCCGAACGGCGCCTGCCAGCTCCCCATGTGCATGGCCAGCACGCCGTCGTTCCACACCGCCACCAGCAGCCAGATGCCGGCGGCGGTCAGGGCGACGCCACCCAGCACGCCCACCGCGCGCTGCACCCCGCGCCACTGCCAGAAGGCCAGCGCGAGGCTCCCGAAAAACAGGGGGATGATGACCGGAAGGGCGACCTCGAGCCTCACGTGTCCGTATCCTTCATTTCGTCCAGGTCATCCGCGCCCACCACCTCGTAGGCGCGATGGATCAGCACCACCGCAAAGGCGAGCACGCCAAAGCTGATGACGATCGCGGTGAGGATCAGGGCCTGCGGCAGCGGGTCGGCCACCGCGCCGTCGGGCGTGAGCATGCCCTCCGGGATCAGCGGCGGCGCGCCCCGGGTCAGGCCCGAGGTGGCGAAAATCAGCAGGTTGGCGGCGTTGGACAGCAGGATCAGGCCGATCACCAGCTTGACCAGGCTGCGCCGCAGCATCAGGTAGGTGGCCGTGGCGAACAGTACGCCCACCAGGATCGCGAGCAGGGGTTCCGCAGTCATTCTTCCGCCTCCGCCAGGGCCAGGACGATGGTCAGCACGGTGCCGATCACCACGAGGTACACGCCGATGTCGAACACCAGCGGGGTGGAGAGCTTGAGCTCGCCGAACAGCGGGACCTCCACGTCCCACCACAGCGAGGTCAGGTAGGCGCGCCCCTGCAGCAGCGCGGGTACGCCCGACAGGGTCGCCAGCAGCAGACCGATGCCCAGCATGTTGCGCGGGTCGATGCGCAGGATGGCGCGCGCCTTGTAGACATCGAAGGCAAACATGTACAGCGCGAAGGCCATCGCCGCCACCAGACCGGCGATGAACCCGCCGCCCGGCTCGTCATGGCCGCGCAGCAGCAGGAACACCGAGAACAGCAGCAGCAGTGGCAGCAGCAGCCGCGTCCCCGTCTGCAGGATGAGCGAGCCGGCCATCATGACTTGCGGTCCTCCGCACGGAACTTGATCATCGCGTACACGCCCACCGCGGCCAGCGCGAGCACGAACAGCTCGCCCAGGGTGTCCAGGGCACGGAAGTCGACCAGGATCACGTTGACGATGTTGCGCCCGTAGGCCGACGGCTCGGACTCGGCGATGTGGTATTCGGAGATCGCCGGGAAGTACTGCACGCCCAGGGTGGCCATCAGCACCGCGGTCATGGTCACGCCTACCGCCAGCGAGGCGATCACGTCACGCACCCGCGTGAGCGGATTGGAGAACTTCAGGAAGCCCGGCAGGCGGAACAGCACCAGCACCAGCAGGATCACGGTCAGGGTCTCGACCAGGACCTGGGTGATCCCCAGATCCGGCGCGCTGAAGAACACGTAGATCAGCGCGACGCCGAAGCCCACGATGCCCAGCGAAGCCACCGCGGCCAGCCGCGAACTGGTGGTGGCCACGAAAATGGCGGCCAGTGCGACCAGGGCGACGATCACCCACTCGTGGATCAGGATGTCGTCGAAGCGCACCGAGATCTCGAAGCCGCCCAGGGCCGCAAACGTGCCCACCACCAGCGCGACCGTGGTCAGCATGGTGACCATCACGTAGGTGCGCAGGTAGCCGTTCTGCAGCACCCGCGTCTGGAACGACGAGAACCACACCAGTCCGTCCATGAAGCGCTCGTAGCCGCGCTCCGGCGCGATGCGCCCGGCCGGCACCATGATGCGTCCGATGCCGGCACGCACCGAATCCCAGAAGCGATAGATCACCAGACCCGCGGCCAGGCTCAGCAGCGACATGCCCAGCGGCAGATTGATGCCGTGCCACAGCTTGAGCTCCATCCCGGTATCGGCCCCGTGGATGGACATCGCGGTGGCCGCCACCAGCGGCTGCGCCAGCGCCGGGAACAGACCGAGGACCAGCCCCAGCACGGACAGTACCGCCGGCCCGGCCAGCATCGCACCCGGCGATTCATGCGGCGTGCGCTTGTATTCCCGACGCGCACCGAAGAACGGCCGCAGCCCGACGATCGCCGCCACCGCCACCACCAGGATGGCCGAGGCCAGCGCCAGCAACGGCAGGACCACGGCCAGCGCGTCGGGGGCGCCCAGGGCCGCCTCCAGCATCAGTTCCTTGCCGACGAAGCCGAACAGCGGCGGCAGCCCGGCCAGCGACAGCGCGGCGATCACCGAGAACGCCGCGGTCAGTGGCATCGCGCGGCGCAGCCCGCCCATGTTCGGGATTTCCTTCTCGCCGGTGCCGTGGTCGATGGAACCGGCGAGCATGAACAGCGCGCCCTTGTACAGCGAATGCGCCAGCAGGAAGGTCGCGCCGGCCATCGCGGCATACGGCGTGCCGATGCCGATCAGCATGGTCAGCGTACCCAGCGCCATCACCGTGGAATAGGCCAGCAGCTTCTTGATCTCGGTGCTCTGGATGGCCATCCAGGCGCCGGTGAACATGGTCACCGCGCCGAACAGGCCCAGCGTCCAGGTCCACAGCTCGGTGCCGCCCAGCTCCGGGTTCAGGCGCGCCATCAGATACACGCCCGCTTTCACCATGGTGGCCGAGTGCAGATAGGCCGAGACCGGCGTGGGCGCGGCCATCGCGTTGGGCAGCCAGAAATGGAACGGGAACTGGGCCGACTTGGTGAAGGTGCCCAGCAGGATCAGGATCACCAGCGGCAGGTACAGCGCATGCTCGTGCAGCGAATCCTCGCCGGCCAGGATCTCCGAGAGCTCCCAGGACCCGGAGGCAACGCCCAGCAGCACCAGACCGGCCAGCAGCGCCAGACCGCCACCCACCGTTACGATTAGGCCCTGCAGCGCGGCCTTGCGCGCCTTGAGATCCTCGTGGTTGTAGCCGATCAGCAGGTAGGAGGTGATGCTGGTCAGCTCCCAGAAGATGAACATCAGGATGATGTTGTCGGCCAGCACCAGCCCCAGCATGGAGCCCATGAACGACAGGATCAGCACGTAGAAGCGCCCGAGGTCGCGGTGCGCCTCGAGGTAGCGCCCGGCGTAGCTGACCACGAACACGCCGATGCCCGCGATCAGCAGCGCGAACATCAGCGACAGGCCGTCGATCAGGAAGGAGAACTGGACATCCAGCCCGGGCATCCACTGCCAGGCCAGGCGCACGCTCTCACCCGCCGCGACGGCGGGCAGGAAACTCGCGAAGTAGACGAACAGGGCCGCCGGCAACAGGGCCAGCACCCAGCCGCTGTGGCGCCCGGTCGCCCGATGCACCACGGGCGCCAGCGCCGCCACCACGAAGATTGAAAGAATCGCGAACAGCATCCAGACGGGGGTCCTGAAAGGGGATCGGGGAGCGCCCGCCGGGCGCCCGTCACGGGAGCGGGAAGGCTACCGGGTCAGCCCCGACAGCGCAACAGACCCCGCCCCCGGCCGGAGGGTCAGTTCAGCCAGTCACTGCGCCGACGGCGGGTCGGCAGGCGTGTGAGGATGATCCCCAGGATCGCGCTGCCCACGGCCACGGCGGCCCCGGTCATGAACCAGCGGCGGTCGCTGTCGGCGCGCATCACTTCGACCTGACGCCGGTAGTCCTCGGCGGCTTCGCGGGTCTCCAGGAGTTCCTCTTCCAGGCGCTCGTTGCGCCGCTGGATTTCCTGCGGCCGTTCGGCAATGTCGCGCAGCTCCTCGAGCTCTTCCTGCATGCCGGCCATGCGTTCGGACTGTTCTTCGACCTCGCGCTGCAGTTCATTGCGCTCGTCCAGCAGTTCGGCGATGCGGCCTTCCTGGTCGTCGGCGCCGGAACGGATCTCGGCCAGCTCCTCTTCCACCTCGGCGAGGCGTTCGCGCGCATGCGGCTCGTCCTGCAGGTAGCGGGTCAGGATCCATGCCTCGTTGCCACTGGGCAGACGGATACGGCTGTAGCCGCCGTCGTCCTCCAGCACCTGTACCTGGTCACCGGCATCCACCGAACTGACGATCCGTCCGCCCTGGGGACTGCTGTAAACGGCCGTCTCCAGACTGTCCGAGACGTATCGCGTCTGCGCCGCAGCCGGCGCAGTGCCTGCGACCATCAGGGCCCCCGCCAGCGACAGCACCACCAGCCCGTTTCGGATCTGCAACCTGCGCACCATGCCTTGCCTCGTCATTGGCCGCACCCGAGCGGGGCGCGGCGATGTTTCGGAAGAGGGATCATTCTAGGGAAACACTGACCAATGTACACGCTCGCGTTGGCACCCCGGGTTTTCCGAGACAAGGCGCGTCGTGCAGCGGGTAGTGGTTCTACCCGCAAGCGGCGCAACGCAGGATCGGGGAACCCGGGGTGCCAACCCCCACAAGCCATTGAACACAGGGGCTCGGCCGCTTTTGCGCGCGCACGGCGTTGCGGTTCCCTTGTGCAGAGTAACTGCACGGCAGTCACCGCGCCTTGTTCGCACGCAAAAGCGACTCGAGCGCGAGCGTGTACATTGATCAGTGTTTCCCTAGGCAGGCGCTGGCGAATGTGCACGCATCCCTCCGGCTTCCGGTGACACGGTTCACGCCCCGTTGCGGCGCGCGGCCAGCCAGCGCCGGATGGCGGCCGGCACGAAGATGATCAGTTCGAAGGTCGCCGGCAGCAGACGCCGCAGTTGACAGGCCCCTACCGCCGCCAGGTACAGGATGCCCGCGAGCACGCCGAGCCCGGCACTCAGCACCCCCCCGGCGAGGATGCGGGTCGCCTGCAGAAAGCCCACCACCCACACCGGCACCAGCGCCAGCAGCAGCGGGATCAGCAGTCCCAGCGCCGCGCCGACCAGCTGTTCGGCATGACGGATGCCGGCTGGCAGGGCGCGTTCCTCGCCTTCCAGCAGCAGAGTGACCAGTTCATGCTGGTAGATGAGCCAGTCAAGATGGAACCCGGTGAACGCCGATACCGCCGCCACCAGGACCAGCACCGCGATGGACAGTCCGGCCAGCACCCGCGGCGCCCAGCCGCCGCCCTCCATCAGCGCATGCGGCAGGACCCGGGTCACGCCGCGGGTCTCGGCCAGGATCCATCCGGCCAGGGCGGCGGTCCCCAGCAGCAGGTACAGCATCCATTCCGACCCGGGTGCCATCGCGCCCGGTGCGTTGGCGGTCTCCGGGAACATGCCGGCCAGAGCCGGGCCGAAGACATGCTGATGGACCACCACGGCCAGCGCGGCCAGGGCCAGGCCGGCCGCGCCCATCAGCCACTGGGTCGCCGCCTGGGCATGCGCCGGGAGGGCGCGCCGGACCGGACGGTCGACCTCCTCGCAACGGCCCAGCGCCCGGTCCAGGCGCTCGCCCTGGCGCTCCAGCCGGGCCAGGCGTTCCTGTACCCGCTCCAGATTGCCGACCATCTCGCGCAAAGGGCTGTCCGCGCGTCGCCGGGCCGACAGCAGCGCGCTGGCCGAACGCCGCTGCTCCTCCAGCCCGGAGCGGGCGATGCGCAGTACGGTGTCCTCCATGTCCTGCGCCAGGCGCCGGCTTTCCGGCGTATCACTGGCAGGACCGCGCGCCAGGGCCTCCAGCCGTTCGACCCATTCGGGCTCCTGGATCAGCCGCTGCTCGTCGCGCTGATAGGCCTCGTCCAGCACGCGCAGCGTGTCGCGCGCCTGCTGGCGCAGGGCCGGGAGCTGGGCCAGGTCGTGCCCGACCATCTCCCCGTAACGCCGCTCCAGTGCCTCTACCGCGGAATGGATGCGTTCGGCCTCCAGGCGTTCCAGATGCCCGCCATGCCAGTCGCGCACCGCATCCCGCAGATGCAGGACCTGGCGGCGCAGGGCGCATACCCCCCGTGCGACCGCACCCGCCAGCGCCACGAGAAAACGCCGCAGCGGTTGTCGCGCAAGATCCAGCACGCCGATGGCGATCACGATCGCCAGGCTCCACAGCAGGACGGTAACCGCCACTCTTCCCCCTTTCGGTCCGCACCCGAAGCGACCGGAAGGCCGGCGTCCCCGGGAACGGTTTCGCGGTCTGTATGATGAACCCGATTATGCACGACCCGTACCCGGCTCGCCGCCCGCACCACCGACGCAGGGCGATCGTTCCGGCCTCAAGTTCCGCGGGGCCACGCCGATACCCCGATTAAATCTTCGGAGGATCCGCGATGCTTGATCTCGATCTCCTGTCCGGCCCGTCGGTGACCACCCGCGAGGAGCCGGAATGGCTGGACACCGGCTTCACCGCGGGCTGGATTCCGGCCTTCCGCCACCGAGGGAACGGCCAGGTCCATGCCAGTCAGCTGGAGGACGGGCGCCTGGCCAGCGCCCACATCCTGGACACCCTGCCCGCCGAGTGGGTGGCCGAACGCGACGCCCGGGGGCGCCCCGGCGCTCTGGTCCCGGAAGTCCAGGCCGGCTATCTGCGCGGGGACCGTTTCTTTACCCTCGCGGAGTTGCTGCGCTACCCGGCCGACGCCTGAACCGGCTTTTTCCCGCTGCCGTACAGCGCGGCGGGAATTGCTTTTGCCCGCCGGTTTCGGTCCAATACCGGGCTTTTCCCCCGAGCATCTTTCAATGCAGAAGAATCAGTACGATCGCGATGAACTCCTGGCCTGCGGCTACGGCAACATGTTCGGCCCGGGCAATGCTCAGTTGCCGGTGCCCAACATGCTGATGATGGACCGGGTCACGGAGATCAACAGCGACGGCGGGCAGTTCGGCAAGGGCGAGATGGTGGCCGAGCTGGACATCCACCCCGATCAGTGGTTCTTCGCCTGCCACTTTCCGGGCGATCCGGTGATGCCCGGCTGCCTCGGGCTGGACGCGATGTGGCAGCTGGTGGGGTTCTATCTGGCATGGCTGGGCAACCCGGGGCGCGGGCGCGCGCTGGGCGTGGGCGAGGTGAAGTTCACCGGCCAGGTGCTCCCCACCGCGGAGCGGGTCACCTACCATGTGGAGATGAAGCGGGTGATCTCGCGCAAGCTGGTGCTGGGGATCGGCGACGGCACTGTGCAGGTGGACGGCCGCACGATCTACGAGGCCAGTGACCTGCGCGTCGGCCTGTTCACCTCCACCGAGAATTTCTGAGCGGCGTCACCCGGCAGCCACCCCCGAGCCCCGTCCCGGGGCCGGGGGCAGCCCCAGTACGTCCCGATGCCCGACGCGCAGGCGGCAGCCGTCGCCGATCACTGCATCCCGGCGCCGCGCGGCCCAGGCCCGAAAGTCCCCGGCCCGTGTCGGCTCCATGGCAGCCGCCGCTGCGGCCCAGCCGTCGATCAGGGCCCGCACCAGCGCCGGCGTGGCCGCATCCAGCTCCCACGGTGAGGCGGCCGCCTCCACGCGATAACCATGACGCTCCAGCGCCCGCTCCAGGTGCATCGCCGCCCCCGGACCCAGCGCCGGCCCGAAACCCTTGTCGGTGCCCTGGTGACGATTGACCGCCGCCAGCAGGTCCGCGTCCTCCGGGTCCGGCTGCGACCATTCGATCCGGCCGTCGTAGCTCAGCGCGAACAGTACCGCGGCCCCGCGCGCGGCACAGGCAGCGACCAGTGCATCCAGCCACCGGGCCGAGACCAGATCCAGCAGCGCCGCGCCGGTCACCAGCAACGGGTCGGGCGCCGCGCCCGGCAAGGCCGGAGGCGCGGCAGCGAAGTCCTCGACCCGCAGGTGTTCCACGCGTTCGCCGCCGGCGTCGCGGCGGGCCGCGTCCAGCAGGGAGGCATCATGATCCACCAGGGTCCAGAGCTGCAGGTCCGGCAGCCGCGGAGCGAGCCAGCGCAGGTTCGAACCGGTGCCGGCGCCCAGATCCAGCACCCGCAGCGGTGCCTCGTTCGCTCCCCGAACCCGCACCACCCACTCCGCGAGCGCGTCGGCCAGGGACGCCGGGCGCGCCGCATGATCCACGGGCTCGCGCAGGCCCAGCCACTCGCGATCGAAGTGCTCGCTCATGGTGTCAGCTCGCGCAGCGCCCGATCCATCGCGACGACCGCCTGTGGCCAGTCGGGCATCTGCCGCGCGGCCCGTCGGCCGGCGGCCCCGGCGGCAAGCCAGGCTTCCGGGCGCTCCAGATAATCCGTCAGCGCGGCGCGCAACGCCGGGACGTCGCCCGGCGGCAGGCGGGCACCCGCGGCGGCCGGCACGGTGTACGGGATCGCACCACCGGTGGTGGCGATCACCGGCAGGCCGCGCGCCATGGCCTCGGTATACACCATGCCGAACCCCTCGTATTCGCTGGGCAGGACGAACAGCGAGGCGCCATCGAACCAGGCATCGAGATCGGCCTCGTCGCAGGTTCCGGTGACGGTGACCCGGTCCCGCAGACCGTGATCCTCGATCTGCTGGCGCAGGCGACGCACGAATCCCGGGTCGCGATCCGCCGGCCCGGCCAGGACCAGGTGCCAGGCGCGATCCGTCAGTCCGGCCAGCGCGGCGATCAGGTGGTGCTGCCCCTTGCGCGGGATCAGGGACCCCACCGCCAGCAGGCACGGCGGCTCCCCGGGACCGGGTCCCGATGCCGCCGCCTGACGTTCCACACCGGGCGGGACCACCCGCAGACGCGGACGCTCGATTCCCCATCCGGCCAGCACGTCGGCGGTATACGCGCTGGTGGTGACGATCCCGCGACTGCTTCGCAACCCGGCCCGCTCCAGCACGAGGAGCTCGCGGCTGCGCGCGGGTTCCAGGCCGGTCTCCAGCCCGAGCGGGTGATGCACCAGCGCGAGCAGACGCAGCCGCTGCGCGTGGCGCTCGAGCACCTCGGGGAAGGCGCCGCCCGCGAGGCCGTCGACCAGCACCCGCTGGCCATCGGGGGCCGCCGCCAGGGCCGCATCCAGCGCCGCCGCAGCGTCCGCGGAGGGTCCGGGGAAGTCGCCCTGAAGCTCGTCGACTGCCGTCTGCCAGCCGCGCTCGCGCAGGCCCGCCAGCATGCGCGCATCGAACCGGTAGCCACCGGTGGGCTGATCCAGCGCCCCGGGAACCAGCAGGCGCAGATCGGCGGCCTCGCTCAAGGAGCCGCCTCGTAGGCGGCCCAGGCCACGTGGGATTCGTGCAGGGTCACGCAGACCGCGTCCAGGCCCCGTGCGGAAGCGCCCAGACGCTCCTCGTGGATGGCGGTGGCGATGCGTCCGTGAATCGCCCGGGCGAGGAATTCGGTTGTGGTGTTCTGCCCCTCGAACTCGGGTCGGTCGTCCAGGTTCTGGTAGTTCAGTTCCGCGAGGATGCTGCGCAGCACCTCGCCGGCCCGGCCGATGTCGACCACCAGACCGTCGTCATCCAGCTCGGCCCGGCGGAAGGTCACGTCCACCACGTAGGTGGCGCCGTGCAGGTTCTGCGCGGGACCGAACACCTCACCGGCGAAGCTGTGGGCAATCATGAAGTGATCGCGGACGTTCAGGCTGTACATGCGGGAGTCTCTCCTTGGCAATTCGGTCGGACTCGTTCAGACCCACACGGGGTCGGGATCGGGATAACGGATGCGATGGCACAGTGTCGTGGCGGCCTCGGGCCCGGCTACCCGCGGCATCACCCGCGGCAGGTCCTCGAAACGATCCTCGCCGCTGATCAGGACCTCCAGCACCGGATCGGCGAGCAGCTCCAGCGCCAGCGCCAGACGCCGGTGGTAGTCCCAGCGCGCGGCGCGTGCCGGCGGGATACGGCCCACCTGGCTGCTGCGCAGCTCCAGACGCCGCGAATGGAACCCGGCGCCCAGCGGCAGACTCACCGGCGCATCGCCATACCAGCTGGCCTCCACCACCCGGGCCTCGGTGCCCGCCAGCTCCAGCGACTGCACCAGCCCGTCACCCTGACCGCTGCAATGGATCGCCGCATCGCGCGACGCGGGAGGCAGCGCCTCGCGGGCATCCGCCGGCGTATGCAGCGTCAGCCCCAGCGCCCGCGCCGGTTCCGCCCGCGCGGGCTCGGGGTCGATCAGATCCACCTGCGTGCCCGGGATTGCACGGATCAGCCAGGCGCACAGGAACCCGACCACCCCCGCACCGATCACCGCCACCCGGTCGCCGGGACCCGCTCCGGCGTCCCACACGATGTTCACGGCCGTTTCCATGTTCGCCGCCAGTACCGCGCGCGCGTCCGGGACCGCGTCCGGGATCGGCACCAGCATGGAATCCGGCGCGTTGTAACGGTCCTGGTGCGGGTGCAGACAGAACACCCGTTCGCCGGCACGCTTGCCGGACTCGACCACGCCTGCGCTGATGTAGCCGTATTTCACCGGCGCAGGGAAGTCCCCTTCCTGCAGCGGTGCCCGCATCGCGGTGTACTGATCCGGCGGCACCCGCCCGCGGAACACCAGCGACTCGGTGCCGCGCGATATCGCGCCATAGCGGGCCCGCACCCGGCACTCCCCGGAGGCCGGCGGCGGCAATTGCGCATCGCGGATCTCGCCCTCGCCGGGCGCGGTGATCCAGAAGGCTCGTGCGCGGTTCATGCGGGCTTTCGCGACCAGAGGGACACTGCGCCATCCTCCCGGTGAATGAAGCCTGCAGTGTAGCCGAGGAAAGCCCGTCCATGCCCGCCCCCACCGCCCTGCACAGGCCGCTCCGCTCCACCGATCTGGTTCTCGGCGGACTGCTGGCGCTGGGTGTTGCGACCCTCATTACGAGCCTGACCCCGGTCGGCCCCGCTCTGCTGCCCGCGACCGCCCTGCTGTGGGCGCTGCTGTGGGGGCTGCTGGTGACCGGTGCCGGGCACGCCGGCGGCCTGCGCGCGGTCCCCGGGCCCGGCAACCGCGTAACCCTGATACGCGCGGCCCTCGCGGCCCCGGTGGGCGGGCTCGCGCTCCTCGCACCGATGCCCGCGTTCCCCCTGCCCGATGCCGGACTGGCCTGGGTCGTCGTCCTCGCCCTGCTGGTGCTGTTACTGGATGGGCTCGACGGAGCCGTGGCACGGCGCAGCGGCACCACGTCGGCCTTCGGCGCGCGTTTCGACATGGAGCTGGACGCGGCACTCATCCTCGCGCTGTCCGTGCTCGCGTGGCAGCCCGGACCCGCGGGCGTCTGGGTGCTGGCGATCGGGGCCATGCGCTATCTGTTCGTGCTGGCCGGGCGCGGACTGCCCTGGCTGCGCGCGGAGCTGCCGCCCAGCCGGCGGCGCCAGGCGGTATGCGTGCTGCAGACCCCGGCCCTGCTGATCGCCCTCGCCCCTGCCGTTCCAGCGGCGGCGGCCGTCGCCGCGGCGGTCCTGGCGCTGGCCATGCTCACGGTTTCATTCGCCGCGGATATCGTCTATCTGTATCGGAACAGACCCGGTTCACATCCCCAGACCCCGGAGGAAACCCCATGAGCCACCGATTCCGCACCCTGGCCGCGACGGCCCTGCTGAGCCTGGCATCGGTGCTGCCCGGAACCAGCCTGGCGATGGACGAGTGGGAGATCGACACCGAACATTTCGCGGTGGGCTTCCTCGTCGATCATGCCGAGTTCGCCCGGGTCCTGGGCATGTTCCTCGAGGCCGAGGGATCCTTCATGTTCGATCCCGACACGGGCGAGCTTGGAGAGGGGCACTTCGTGGTGCAGACCGACAGCGTGTTCACCAACCACCAGGAACGCGACGACCACCTGCGCAGCGATGACTTCCTCGACGTGGAAAACCATCCGGAAATGCGCTTCACCGCCACCGACTACGAACCCACCGGGGAGAGCAGCGGGCAGCTGACCGGGGATCTGGAACTGCTGGGCGAAACCCGGCCGATCACCCTGGACGTCACCATCAACAAGGTCGGACGCTACCCGTTTCCGCTGGGCGGCATCTTCTCCCGCCCCTACGTACTGGGCGCCTCGATGCGGGGCGAATTCCAGCGCAGCGACTTCGGCATGGATTACGGACTGATCCGCAACATCGTGGGCGACACGGTGGAACTGATCATCGAATTCGAGGCACAGCGGCAGTAACCGCCCGGGCCCCCACAAAAAAAGGCCGGAGACCAGCGATCTCCGGCCCTGCCTCAGGCCGTGGTATTGACCAGCGTCCCGACATTGTCGGGCAGCGCTGCGGCCGCACCGGCCGCTGCTTCCACCCCGGCACTGCCCGAAACGTCGGGCATGCCGTCGATCAGCTGAGCCACCGCGGCTTCCTCGGCCTCCATGGCACGATTCATTACCGCGACATCCTTCTGCTGCATCAGGCTCGCCTGCTGCATCTGCACGGCCTGGGATACCGCTGCGTTGACATCCATGGGTACCTCCCTGGCGTTGACAGGCGTTTGCGAATGGACAGGACGCCTGCACCGACGTTAGCGGCGGCTACCGCTCAGACTTGAGGGTTCTCCTGAGCCTTTTTTCCGGATCCGGCGGGACGCGCGGTGAAGCGCCGCATCACGCCCCGGGCCACCCGGTCCTGCGGATCGATCGCAAAACCGGCGGCGGACACAGCGGCTTCGGTATCCCGGTTGGGATGACAGCCACCGGCCACACAGGTCCAGGCCGGCTGCACATGGTCCTGCATCCGCGCCAGCAACGGACGCGTGTGGCGCACATGCTCCAGCATCCGCAGCTCGCCCTCCGCGCCAAGGACCCGCCGCACCTCGTTCAGGGCGGCGGGCGGATCCTGCACCGAACAGAACACCAGCCCGGATACCACCGCGTCGAACTGCCCCTCGACGAACGGCAGGGCCTCGGCGCGGGCCACCACCAGCGGCACCCCGGGAGCGCGACGCCGCGCACTCCGTAGCGCGAGGAAGTCCGGCTCCACGCCAATGACTTCCGCCGTCTGCGGATACAGCGGCAAATTGCGCCCGGTTCCGCAACCGACTTCCAGGATCCGTCCCCGGGCCCCGGATACCAGGCGCATCCGCCAGCGACGCAGGCCCAGCGCATCGGCCAGCACCATGAAGCCATCGTAAAGCCAGGGGATCTGTTCCAGTCCGCGCATGTCCTCGTTCCGTATTGATTCACTGTCGGAGAAACCGTGAACTGTATCGCATGTCGCACCCGCAACCGGAACCTCTCTCCGGTTATCCCGTCACAGCTGACGAGTGGTGACGAAAAACCCTCCACGGGTGTTTCCGTAACCCCGGTCACGATGTGGCCACTGCATGGTGTTGACCCGGTCCCCGACCGGTACACCGAGACAACCGACTCCCTCCGTCACACGGTTGTTTCAGTACTTTGAGCCCGGCTTCCGGCCGGGCTTCTTTTTTTCGCCCTTCCCATCCGCCGCCCCTTCAATTGACACGGATCAACAAAGAAGCGGTCTGGATCCCCTCTGCGATGCGCAACCCGGCTCGTTCTGTTACATGGTAGAGGGTTATATCTCCACTATCGGAAAGGGTGTTCCCCATGACCAGCCTCAACTGGAGCTCCAATCTGGAACTCGGCCTGGATGTGATCGACGAACAGCACAAGCGGATCTTCGAATACCTGCAGCAGACCGAACATGCGATCGCCACCGAGAACGAAAAGGAGGTGCGCGAGGTGGTGGACGGCCTTCTCGACTACACCTCGTCCCACCTGGTGTTCGAAGAGGGCCTGATGGAGAAGGCCGGTTACCCGGCCCTGGATGCCCACCGCAAGGTGCACGAGGCCTTTACCGCGCGCATCGAGAAACTGCGCGGAGAACTGGAACAGGGGCACGACACGTTCGGCGTGGCGCGCAAGATCCGCTCGGATCTGGGCCTGTGGCTGATGAACCACATCAAGCGCGATGACCTCGACTATGTCCCCTATGTCCGACCGATCCTGGAAGGGGGCTGGCTGTCGCGCTGGAAGAAAAAGATCTTCGGCGGCTGATTCCGGACCAGAACGAAAAAGGCCCGGATCCAGTGCGTCTGGATCCGGGCCCTTGGAATATGGCGTCCCCACGGGGATTCGAACCCCGGTCGCTGCCGTGAAAGGGCAGTGTCCTAGGCCTCTAGACGATGGGGACGCAGAGGCAACGTCATGCTGCAAACTAGTCAGGAGGTCCTTGCGGCCTTTCACTTCCGCGGCTGCCTTTCGGACGATGCAGGATGGTTGTCACCACACCGTTGAAAACCAGCAGGAACCCCAGCGGGACCATTGCGACCAGTGGCTTGGACCATGTCTGCTCACCGGCAAACATCAACCCGAAACCGCCGAACAATCCCACAATCGACAAAACCAGCCCAACGTAGATGGAGATCATTCCAAAACGATGCATCGCTGATCCTGCCATTCGCCGTAATGGTGGAGCCAGGCGGGATCGAACCGCCGACCTCCTGCATGCCATGCAGGCGCTCTCCCAGCTGAGCTATGGCCCCGTAACCGGCGAGGTGCGTAATGTAGCCACACCCCTTATTCGTGTCAACCCGCTTGTGCGGAAATCTTTGCGATGGCCCGCTCGATCCGTTCCAGCGAGCGCTCGCGTCCGATCAGCACCAGCGTGTCGTCGATCGGTGGCGATACAGTACCGCCCGTCAGCGCCACACGCAATGGCTGGGCGACCTTGCCGAGCTTGAGTTCCAGCCGCTCGGCGGTGTGCTGCACCACCTCGTGCAGCGCCTCCTTGTCCCAGGCGCCCAGGGCACTGAAGCCGTCGTGCAGGGTTTGCAGTACCTCGCGGGCCTCCGGCGTCAGCTGCTTGCGCTCGGCCTTCGGATCGTATTCGTCGAAGTCGCGATAGAAATACACGCTGTTCTCGGCCATCTCGCGCAGCGTACGCGCCCGTTCCCGCTGCGCCAGCACCACCTGCCGCAGTTCCGGCCCCTCGGCGGGATCCACGCCCAGCTGGCCCAGGTGCCAGCCCAGCTCCAGCGCCACATGGTCGGGGTCCAGGGTCTTGATGTAGTGCTGATTCAGCCACAGCAGCTTGTCGGGGTTGATGGCCGAGGCGGACTGATTGACGTCCTCGATATCGAACAGGCGCACCAGCTCGTCCAGCGAGAAGATCTCCTGGTCCCCGTGGGCCCAGCCCAGCCGCACCAGATAGTTCAGCAGCGCCTCGGGCAGGTAGCCCTCCTCGCGGAACTGCATCACCGACACCGCCCCGTGGCGCTTGGACAGCTTCGCGCCGTCCGGGCCCATGATCATCGGCAGATGGCCGTAACGCGGCGGTTCCACACCCAGGGCCTTGAGGATGTTGATCTGGCGCGGGGTGTTGTTGAGATGGTCATCGCCACGCACCACATGGCTGATGCCCATGTCCATGTCGTCCACCACCACCGTGAGGTTGTAGGTCGGCGAACCGTCGGAGCGGGCGATGATCAGGTCATCCAGTTCGCTGTTCTGGAACGCCACCTTGCCGCGCACCATGTCATCAACGATGGTGGCGCCCTCGTCCGGGGTGCGGAAACGGATCACCGGATCCACGCCCTCGCGCGGCTCGGTTCGGGCGCGACAGCGGCCGTCGTAGCGCGGCTTCTCCTTGCGCGCCTTCTGCTCCTCGCGCATCACATCCAGCTCTTCCTTCGTGCAATAGCAGCGATAGGCGTGGCCGGAGGCCAGCAGCTGATCGATGACTTCGCGATACCGGTCGAAATGGTCGGTCTGGTAGAACGGACCCTTGTCGTAGGTCAGGCCCAGCCAGTTCATGCCCTCCAGGATGGCATTCACCGACTCGGCGGTACTGCGCTCGAGATCGGTGTCCTCGATACGCAGTACGAACTCGCCACCATGGTGGCGGGCATACAGCCAGGAAAACAACGCGGTGCGGGCACCGCCGATGTGCAGGTAGCCGGTCGGACTGGGGGCAAAACGGGTACGAAAGGCCATGCGCGAACACTCGCTTCCGGTAGTCAACAGGGCCACACAGGGTAGCAGACGACCGCGCCCTTGACCCCGCCCCGGACCGTCTACACTTCCTTCAGGGACCCCGAGACCCGGTCCCTGCGCCCTTCACCCGGAAAAGGAGATTCTCCGATGATCAGAAACCGGATCTTCATGGCCTCGTCCGTGGCCCTTGCCGCCGCGCTTGTCCTGCCCGTATCGGCGCTCGCCGATCGCCCGGCACCCGCCGAGGGGACCGAGGTCTACTTCATCAGCCCGCAGGATGGTGACACCGTCGAGGGCCCGGTACATGTACGCATGGGACTGCGCGGCATGGGGATAGCCCCGGCCGGCGTCGACGCCGACAACACCGGGCACCACCACCTGCTCGTAAACAAGCCTCTGGACGAAGTGGACCTGGATGCCTCCCTGCCCTTCACGGACCACAAACACCACTTCGGAGGTGGTCAGACCGAAGGTGAGGTAGAACTGGAGCCCGGCACCCATACCCTGCAGCTGCTTTTCATGGACTATCGCCACATCAGCTTCGATCCGCCGGTGGTTTCCGAAAAAATCACCATCACGGTGGAATAGCGGCACCCATCAAAAAGGCCCCCTCCAGGACATGGAGGGGGCCTCGAAAGCCTCAACGAAGGGGGCATCAGCGTTCAGCCGCCGAGCCCCCGATGGATCACGGCAGGGCCGGGATGGTGACGTCCGGCATCTCGCCGGTCAGGGCGTGCATGAACGCCTCGATGTCTTCCAGCTCGTCTTCCGTGAAGTCGGTGTCCAGCATCTCCTGACCCATGATTTCAATGGCTTCCTTCAGGGTCTCGGTCTCGCCATTGTTCATGTAGGGGTAGGTCAGGGCCACGTTGCGCAGCGTCGGGGTCTTGAAGGCGTACTTGTCGCGTTCCTCCCCGGTCACCAGATAGCGCCCCTTGTCCTCGGAACCCGGCACCTGGATCTGGTGGAAATTCGAGTCCGTCAGCGCCGGGCCGCGATGGCAGGCCACGCAGCCGTTATCCGCGAACAGGGCCATGCCGCGCTTCTGCTGCTCGCTCATCGCGTCCTCGTCACCCACCAGCCAGCGGTCCAGATCGGAGTTCGGCGTATTCAGGGTACGCTGGAACGAGGCCAGGGCCTTGGCCACGTGATCGGTGTTCACGACGTTGTCGCCGTCATAATCCGGGTACGCCGCATCGAACATCTCGATGTACTCGGGGAAGTCCTCCAGGCGCGCGATCGCCTCTTCCAGCGGCATGGCCATCTCCACCGCATCCTGGATCGGACCCAGGGCCTGACCTTCCAGGTCATCCTCGCGGCCATCCCAGAACTGGGCCTCGAAGAACCCGGAGTTCAGCACCGTCGGACTGTTGCGTTCGCCCACCTGGCCGGCATGCCCAACGGCACGCGGGATGCGATCGGCCCAGCCCAGCGCGGGGTTGTGGCAGGTGGCGCAGGAGATCACGCCCGAGCTGGAGATGCGCGGCTCGAAGAACAGGAACTTGCCCAGCTCCACCTTCTCGTCGGTCAGGGAATTGTCGGCCGGGATCGGCGGCAGGGCCGGCAGCGGCTCGAACATGTCGCGGTATTGATCGTAATCGCCGGCGAACGTCGGGGCGGAGAGGCCCAGTGCCACGGCCGTACAGGCCGAGACGAGCAGCCCCCGGAAAATGCGCTTCTTCTGCATGGTTCGCTCCTTTTTATTGGTCTGGATGCGGCCCGGCTGCAAACCGTCACCACATGGACTCAGTCTAAAAGAAACATCCCCCGTCACAGGCCGGCCGGCGGTGTAATCCTGCATAACCTTGATACAGATCAACCCGGCTCCGCCCTTGCCCGCGTGACGGGACGCGGTTACAGTCCGCCCGCCTTCAGGTGCCCCGGCCCACGACGCCGGGGATAATCGGGAAGCCGGTGCGTGAATCGACGTTCGCAATGCCGGCACTGCCCCCGCAACGGTAGGCGAAGACAGGCGGATCCAGTGCCACTGCGGCGCATCCACGGGATGCCCGCGGGAAGGCGATCCGCCCGGGATGTCCTGCATCCCCTTCGCGAGTCCGGAGACCGGCCTGGAGGAAACCCGACGCCGCGGCGGGCGGCCGAGCGGGACGGGGCCGGTGTGTCCGCCCCCTTCCCCCCTGCTCCCTTGCCCGACTGCCGGCGTCGTTTCATCCACGGCGTGCGGGGTCGCACGTCCAGGGGAGCAACACAACAATGAAAAGCACCCAACCTCAGCCGGGGCGGCCTGCCGTCCCGGCCCTGGCCACCCTGTGCCTGGTGACGGCCGCGGGCATTGCGCCGGCGCAGGCCGGTTTCGAAATCGGCGACGCGGAAGACGGCCTGCAGGTCACCCTGGAGCCGCTGATCCAGGGCCGCTACAGCTACGAGTATGATCCGGACGGCTCCAGCAGCGAGTTCGATTTCCGCCGCGCCTGGCTGGACACCTCGGGCACCCTGTTCCACCCAGAACTGAGCTTTCGCCTGCAGTCGGATTTCAGCAGCGGCGAGCTGTCCATGCGTGACGTCTGGCTGGAGTACGGCCCGGGCGAACACCTGGGCCTGCGGGTGGGCCAGTTCACCGTGCCCTTCGGTCTGGCGCGGGACATCGGCGGCCCCAACCGCCTGTTCACCGAACTGAGCATCGCCGGCAACCAGTTCGAGATCCCGGCCGGACGCGATACCGGGCTCGCCCTGCTGGGTGGCGCGGGCGACGACCGCGCCTGGGCGGTCGGGATATTCGATGGCCGCGGCCGTCTCGATCAGCGCGACGACCGGCCCTCCACCTCCGGGCACCTGTTCAGCGCCCGCGTCGCCTGGGCTCCGGTGGGATCGGTCCCGCGCGACAACACCACGGTGGGCCGGGCCGTGGAGCGAACCGTAGCCCTGGGCGCCGGCCTGCAGGCCGCCAGCCGCAACCACCTGCGCGACTGGAGCCGCGGGCAGGAAGACACGGTGGACCGGCAGCGCGCCGACTGGGTCACCGCCACCGCCGACGCGGTGGTCAAGTTCGGCCATACCTCGCTGTCGCTGGCGGCCTTCCGCCGCGATGTATCCCCCGACCGCACCGCGAGCTACCACGACCTGGGGGCCGAGCTGGAACTGGCGCAGGCGCTGCCGCTGGAGGGCCTCGAGCTCGCCGCCCGCCACGCGGTACTGCGCCACGACGCCGGCGACGACCTGGACGGGGACGAGCGCTGGCAGCGCGAATGGGGCGCCGGCCTCAACTGGTACCACCGGGGGCAGCGGCAGAAGACCCAGCTCATGTGGCTGGACCGCGACACCGACACCTCGAACTGGCAGCTGCACCTGCAGCACCAGTTCCGCTTCTGAACAAACAGGGAGAATCGCCATGAAACGGATGCCATCCACGCGCCGGCCGCTGACGGCCGGCCTGTCGCTGGCCCTGCTGCTCGCAGCGACCGGTACCGCCGGCGCGGAAGACGAGATCAGCGTGCCGATGCCGGGCCCCTGGGGCGAAGACTACGCGGAGACCCTGGACGATCCGGCCGGTGTGGACGCCACCGAGGCCTTCCAACGCTTTCGGCAGCAGAGCATGCAGGGGACCTCGGCCACCTACCGCAGCATCGAGCAGATCCTGCGCTACGACGCACCGTTCGCCGAACGTCTGCCCGAGCTGGCCGACGAACTCGCGAGCGGGGCCGACGACATCGACACCTGGTTCGCCCGCGAGACACCGGCGCCCGACGGCGAACCCGGGGCCCTGCCCGCGGCCTGGGAGGACCCGGTGTTCGCCGAGTACAAGGCGGCCTACCGCGAGGCGACCACCGAGCTGCAGCGCAAGGTGGAGTCGGCCAACGACCTGGAGGACGAGGACTTTAAGCTACGCGCCACCGAGGCCCTGAACGGCGTGCGCCACCAGTGCCTCGCCTGCCACGACAACTTCCGCCGCCGCTGAACCACGCGGGAAAACGCGGAAACCGGGGCCGCCGCCCGGCGGTCCCTTTCCGTTATCCTGACCAGGAGCGCCCCGCCTTCGCCTGCAAGCAGGCTCCTACAAGTTCGCGACGATGTAGGAGCCTGCTTGCAGGCGAAAAGGCCCGTGCCCCACAACTTCCACCGGAGTCATTCCTGCCTGCGGAAGATCGGCGGCACCGCCGCTCAGTCCCCGTCCATGCCGCGGTAACGGCGCACATGCGCCGGGTCGTACAGCGCACTGTCGCGGAAATCGCCCGGGTCCAGCGCCGGGCCCACCAGGATCAGCGCCGAGCGCCGCGTGGTCAGGGCCTGCGCCCGTTCCGCGATATTTCCCAGCGAACCGCGCACCACGGTCTCGTCCGGCCAGCTGGCGCGAAACACGACCGCCACCGGGCAGTCGCAGCCATAGTGCGGCCGCAGGTCCTCGACCACGGTCTCGATATTGTGTAGCGACAGGTGGATCGCGAGGGTCGCCCCGGTGGCGGCAAAGCTCGCCAGCCGTTCGCGCTCCGGCATGGAGGACGCCCGTCCCGGCGTGCGCGTCAGCACCACCGACTGCGCCACCTCCGGCACCGTCAGTTCCCGCCCCAGGGTCGCGGCGGCGGCGGAGAATGCCGGCACGCCGGGCGTGATGCTGTACTCGATCCCGGCCGCCTCCAGCCGACGGATCTGCTCGCCCAGCGCGCTGTAGACCGAAAGATCGCCGGAGTGCAGGCGCGCCACGTCCTGGCCCGCCGCGTGGGCCCGTTCGATCTCCTCCATGATCGCGTCCAGCGTCAGTGGCGCGGTGTTGACCACGCGCGCCCCCTCCGGGGCATGTTCCAGCACCGCCTCCGGCACCAGCGAACCGGCATACAGGCACACCGGGCAGGCCGCGATGCGATCGCGCCCGCGCAAGGTCAGCAGATCGGCCGCACCCGGCCCCGCTCCGACAAAATGAACCGTCATCACCCCTCCTCGAAAAGCTCGTCCGTCCCGTTCACCATGCGCACCGCGACCGCGCAGCTCGCCCGCGCGGAGAGCCGCCGCGGCAGCAGCAGGCGCGCCCCGTCGCCGGCCACCGCCAGCGCCGCCGCCTCCGCCACCGAACCGACCCCGGCGACGGCACGCGAGCGCGCCGAGTCCGTGGACAGGGCCGCGTTGCGCGCGGCCAGCGCGGCCGCCGACGCGAACACCGGCTCCAGCTCCAGGTCGCGCGCGGCCGTCCACAGCACCGGGCTGTCGCCCTTGTGCCCCGGGGCCGCCAACTGCCGGATCTCGATCGCCTCGCCGCCCCCCGCCCGCAACCCGGCGTGCGCCTCGGCCAGCACCTCGCGGACCAGTGCCTCCAGCTCGCCGGCCGTGCAGGCCGAGGCGAAGCCGACGCCGGGGGTCACCCGGACATGCGCCCCGCTCGGCGTTTCCCTCAGCTCCGGCGCAGCGACCACAGGGTCACCGGCCGCAACGGCTGCCAGCCGGCCATGCCGCCCAGCGGCTCCGCGCGGCTGACGTTGATACGCGTGAGCTCGCCGCCGTGGCGCTCGTGCGCCGCCGCCAGCACCGCGTCCCCTTCCACGGTCACGCTGCTGGCGACCAGCCGCCCGCCCGGGCGCAGTTGGCCGATGCAGTGCTCGACCAGCCCCGGCGTGGTCAGCCCGCCACCGATGAAGATCGCATCGGGTGGCGGCAGGTCCTCCAGTGCCCCCGGCGCCCGCCCGTGGATGCACCGCAGCGCCGGCACCCCCAGCGTGCTCGCGTTGCGCGCGATGCGTTCCAGGCGCTCCGCGCGCGGCTCGATGGCCACGGCGGTGTTGGCCGGATCCGCCAGCATCCACTCGATGCCGATGGCACCGGAGCCCGCGCCCACGTCCCACAGCCGCTCGCCGCGTCCGGGCGCCAGCAGGGCCAGCGCCACCGCCCGCACCTCGCGCTTGGTGATCTGTCCGTCCTGCTCGAACTGCGCCTCCGGCCGGCCGGCACTGGCGGCCAGCACCTGCGCCGCCGGATCGGCCCGGCATTCCAGCGCCACGGTGTTCAGCGCCTCGATCGCGACCTCCGGCCAGGCCCCGGCGCGCGCGCGGACGACCGCCTCGCGGTCCGCGCCCAGCGACTGCAATACGGTCAGGGTGGAATCGCCGAAGCCGAGCCCGGTCAGCCAGTGCGCCAGTTCCGCCGGGGTATCCCCGTCGCGGCTCAGGATCAGCAGTCGCGCGCCGTCATGCAGCCAGGGCCGCAGCGCCTCCATCGGCCGGCCGTGCACCGACAGGCAGCGGGTCTGCTGCAGCGGCCAGCCCATGCGCGCGGCGGCCAGGCTGAACGCCGAGGGCGCCGGCCAGACACAGGTCTGCGCGACCGGAAAACGCCGCATCAGGGTCGCGCCCACCCCGAACCAGAAGGGGTCGCCGCTGGCGAGCACGCACAGCGGCTGCCCGGCGCGCGCCTCGATCCAGTCCAGCGCGGTCTCCAGCGGCGACGGCCACACCAGCCGCTCCTGCCCCGGCCGCTCCGGCAGCATCTCCAGATGCCTGGCGCCGCCGATCACCGTCGCCGCCGTGTCCAGCGCCATGCGGGCATCCGGGGCCAGCCCCGCGAGCCCCTCTGCACCCACGCCGACGATGTTCAGCCATGGCGCTCGCTCCTCGTTCGTGGCTAGACTGGTCATCCTCATGAGCTCCCGTTCATCCACCGATACCGGCCCCGGGGCGACGCGCCCGCGGCAGATCCTGCTGCTGGGCGGCACTACCGAGGCTGCGGCGCTGGAACCGCTGCTGGACGGCCACCCGCGGCTGCACGCCACCGTGTCGCTGGCCGGACGCACGCGCAGGCCCGCACCCTCGCGACTGCCGCGGCGCACGGGCGGCTTCGGCGGCGCCGAGGGCCTCGCCGCCTGGCTGCGCGACCACGCCATCGACGCCGTGGTGGACGCCACCCACCCGTTCGCGCGGCAGATGTCGGCCAATGCCGTCGCCGCCACGCGCCACGCCGGCGTACCCCTGGCCCGGCTGACCCGGCCGCCGTGGCAGGCCGGCCCCGGGGATCACTGGCTGCGCGTGCCCGACCTGGAGGCCGCCGCCCGCGCGCTCCCCGGCCTCGGCCGGCGCGTGCTCATCACCACCGGGCGCCAGCACCTGGAGGCCTTCGCGGCCACGCCCGAGCTGGACTACGTGATCCGCACCATCGACCCGCCGGAACCGCCGCCGGCGCTGCCCCGGGTCACCTGGCTGCGGGCCCGCGGCCCGTTCAGCCTGGCCGACGAGCACCGGCTGCTGGAGACCCACGCCATCGACGTGCTGGTCACCAAGGACAGCGGCGGCGAGGCCACCGCCCCCAAGCTGCAGGCCGCGCGCGAACGCGGCATCCCGGTGGTGATGGTGGACCGGCCGCCGGACGCCCCCGGGGTGCCCCGCTTCCACGCCCCGCAGGCGGCCCTGGAGTGGCTGGAAGGCCTCCCGCGCGTTCACTGCGACTCCGCCGACTCGACATAGCGCGGGGTGTACACATGGCGCCGGCCGGAGCGGCGCTCCAGCACCCGGGTGGAGGCGGCACCGACGATCACCAGCGTGCTCATGTTGGCCGCCGCCGGATCCACCTCGCCGAGGGTGGAAACCCGCAGCTCCTCCCGCTCGCCGCGGCCCACCGCGGTGGCCAGCACCACCAGGGTGTCCGGGCCCTGGACCTCGCGCACGATGTCCAGCGCCGCGCCCAGCTGCCACGGTCGCGCGCGCGAGATCGGGTTGTAGAAGGCCATGGCGAAGTCGGCCTCGGCCGCCAGCCGCACCCGGCGCCGGATCAGCGACCACGGCTTGAGGTTGTCCGACAGCGAGATCGCGCAGAAGTCGTTGCCCAGCGGCGCCCCCAGCCGCGCCGCGGCCGCCTGCATCGCCGACACCCCGGGCAGCACCTCCACCGCCACCGCATCCCAGCGGCCCGGCTGCGCGCCCTCCAGGGCCTCGAACACCGCCGCGGCCATCGCGAACACCCCGGGATCTCCCCCGGAGACCACCGCCACGTCGCGCCCCTCGGCGGCCATGTCCAGCGCATGCGCCGCGCGCGCCAGTTCCTCGCGGTTGTCGGAGGCATGCACGCGGTGATGGGCCCCGGCCACGCGCTCCAGGTACGGCCCGTAGCCGACCAGATCGGTGGCATCCGCGAGCAGCGCGGTCACCTCCGGCGTGATCCATTCGGGGCCGGCCGGCCCGACCCCGACCACGCTCAGACGCCCGCTCATCGCCGCACCCCCTCGCCATGGATCACGATCAGGGAGAAATACGGCGCCTCCCCGGGCGTCTCCCCGAGCGCCTCGGCCAGCGGCCGCACGCGTTCCTCGTCAAAGCTCGCGCGTTCGATGTACCAGGCGCGCGCGGTCAGCCCCAGGCGCTCCAGCACGCGGCGGATCTTCGGCAGCTGCTTGCCGAGCTTCATGATCACCGCGGCCTGCGCGGGCGCGAGCGCCGCCTCCAGTTCCGTCTCCGGCAGCGTCCCCGGCACCACGCTCAGGGTGTCGTCGCGCATCACCAGCGGCGCCGGCAGTTGCGCCGCCGCGGCGATCGGCGAGATCACCCCGGGCACCACCTCGCTGCGGAAGCGCTCGCGCAGGCGCAGATGCACGTGCATGAACGAACCGTAGAAATACGGATCGCCCTCGTTGAGCACGCAGACCGAACGGCCGGCCTCCAGATGCGCCGCCAGGCGTTCGGCACACTGGTCGAAGAACACTTCGATGCGGCTGCGGTAGCTCTCCTCCTGGTGGGCGATCTCGTTGGTCACCGGATACTCCAGCGCCTCCTCGATCTGCCCGGGGCCGATATGCGCATCCGCGATGCGCCGCGCCTGCCCGGTGGTCCCGCGCTTGCAGAAATACGCCACCACCGGCGCCTCGGCGATGCGCCGCGCGGCGCGGAAGGTCATCAGTTCGGGGTCCCCGGGGCCGGTGCCGACCCCGCAGAGCACCCCGGGTTCGATCGTTCCGGGTTCGATCGTTCCGGGCCCGCTCGTCTCCGCCGCACTCATGCCGGCTCCCTCCCCAGGCCGTTGACCGCCCCGGCAGTGATCGCGCTGCCGCCGCGGCGCCCGGCCACGGTCAGGTATTCCAGCCCGAACGGGTTGTCCGCCAGCGCCTGCTTGCTCTCCACCGCGCCGACGAACCCCACCGGGATGCCGATCACCGCCGCCGGGCGCGGCGCGCCGTCGCGCAGCATCTCCAGCAGACGGAACAGCGCGGTGGGCGCATTGCCGATGGCCACCACGGCGCCGGCCAGCTCGGGACGCCACAGCTCCATCGCCGCCGCGCTGCGGGTGTTGTCCAGTTCGCGCGCCAGTTCCGGCACGCGCGGATCGCGCAGGGTGCAGCGCACCGGGTTGTCCGCCGGCAGGCGCGCGCGGGTGATGCCGTGGGCCACCATCTCGCTGTCGCACAGCACCGGGGCCCCGGCCTCCAGCGCCTGACGGAGCGCGCTGCCGGCACCCGGCGAGAAGCGGATGTCCTGCGCCAGATCGGGCATGCCGCAGCTGTGGATCATGCGTTCCACCGCCGCCACCAGATCCGCCGGGAAGCGCTCCAGGTCCGCCTCGGCGCGGATGATCGCGAACGACTCCGCATAGATCGCCTTCCCGTCGCGCTCGTAGCGCCAGGCCTCAGTCTCCGTCACGTTCGTCCTCCTCGCACAGCGCCGCGTCCACCGCGGCATTCCAGGCCTCGGGCCCGATCCGTTCCAGCATGGTCTGCAACTCCTCTCCAGCATTGCGTTGACGGGCGAACGCCCGCTCCAGCGCCGCGATCCGGGCGCGCGCCTGCGCCGGGGCCAGCCCGCTCCATTCAAGGACCGCACCGGGCCGCAAGCGCAGCACCACGGCATGGCCGTCCGGCCGCGCGATCCACTCGACCACCCCGGCTTCCGTCCGCGGCGGCGCCCCGCAGCGCTTGTCGCAGGCGGAGACCTGCAGCCGCATCCCGCTCGCGGCCAGGGTCGGCATGCGCTGCACCAGCGCGGCCGCCTCGCTGCGCGCGGCGATGTGCGCCGAGGCGCAGCCCGGGTGCCCGACACAGGCATCCGCCGCCAGGCGCCGGTCGGCCGGCTCGGTCACCGCACCCAGTTCCCGCAGCAGTTGCTGCAGCTCCGGGGCGGCCTCCGCGGCCACGCCGGTCACCAGCAGCGCCCGCCACGGCGTCAGGCGCAGGCCGCCGCCGTGCGGCTCCAGCCACGCGGCCAGACTCTCCAGCCGGTCGGCGTCGATCACGCCGAACGGGAAGACCGCCCCCAGCCAGGCCCCGCCGGCCGCCACCCCGAGCCAGTCCCCGGCGCGCACCGGCGTGTCGGCGTGGGCGACCGCACCCGGCGTCTCCCCCTCCGAACCCGGCAGGCGCAGCGCCTCGCTCCCGGGCATACCCACCGCGTCGCGCAGCCGCCCCGGCGGCGGATCCAGCACGGCGCGCTGCTCGAGGAACGCGCGCAGGGTGCGCACCACCGCCGCCGGGGCATGCTGCGCCGAGACCTCGCCGAGCGGGGTCGCCGTGGCCGCGGTGCCGCCGGCCGCCAGGCGGAAACGAGGCCCCGCGCCGGCGAGCGGGTCCAGACGCAGATCCGCCGGCACCCCGCGCAGCGAGGCACGCCCGCCACCGTCGACCACCACGCCCAGCTTGGCCGGCAGACCCCGCAGCGCGGGCTCGTCGACGATCGCGGCGCTCACCGCGCGCGCCAGGGCCAGCACGTCCACCGCCTCCGGATCGAGGTCCGGCACCGGCGCCGCCAGCACGTTGCGCCGGGCCTCGCGCTCCGCCTGCGCATCCACCAGTCCGGTGGGGGCCAGGGCCGCGCGCGCCGCGTCCAGGTCGCCGGCCGCCACGCCGCGCAGCTGCAGGTTGCCACGCAGGGTCAGTTCCAGTTCGCCGTTGCCCAGCCGCCGCGCGGTGTCCGCCAGCACCCGCGCGGCGGCCGTCTCCAGCCCCCCGATCGGGTGGCGCAGGCGCAGCAGATAGCCGTCCCCGGTGGCCATCGGCGCCGCTACCCCGGGGCAGGCCCCGCGCACCCGCGGCGGCTGCGGCGCCGCCGGACGGTTCATGAACGCAGCCTCCGGCTGTGGGCCAGCAGATACCAGGCCCCGCCGGCGACCAGCACACAGGCGGCGGCCAGCACCGCGAAGGTCGTGGTCCAGGCGACCGCGCTGACCCCCAGCAGGCCGTGGCGGAAGCCCTCGATCACGTAGTAGAGCGGGTTCAGCTGCGCGACCCCCTGCCAGGGATCGGCCAGGCGCTCCACCGGATAGAACAGCCCGCCGAGATAGATCAGCGGGGTCAGCACGAAGGTGCTGATCACCGAGGTGTGGTCGAAGCTGCGCGCGTACAGGCCGTTGATCAGGCCCGCCAGCGAGAACAGCACCGCGGTCAGCAGCGCGATCCCCAGCACCGCCCCGGCGTGGTGCAGCTGCAGATCGCTGAACGGCAGCGCCACCGCCAGCACCAGCGCCCCGGCCAGCAGCCCGCGCAGTACCCCGGCGGTGGCAAACCCGGCCACCACCAGCCACGCCGGCATCGGCGCCACCAGGATCTCCTCGATGTGGCGCTGCAGGCGCGCGCCGAACAGCGCGAGGCTGCTGTTGCCGTAGGCGTTGGTGACCACCGCCAGCATCACCAGGCCCGGCAGGATGAAGTCAGCATAGGGCACGCCGCCCAGGGTGCCGATCTCGCGCCCCACCAGATGTCCCAGCACCGCGAGAAACAGCACCGCGGTCACCAGCGACGGCAGCAGGTTCTGCACCCAGCCGCGCAGGAAGCGGCGCACCTGCTTCACCACCAGCCCGCGCCAGGCGTACCAGTACAAGGCGGCGTTGTGCAGCGGGCTCATGCCGCGCCCTCCCCGCCGCGCTCGCGCAGCAGTTCGAGAAAGCGGGTCTCCAGCCGATTGCCCTTCTCGCGCAGCCCGGCGATACGTACCCCGGCGGCGGTCAGTTCGGCGAACACCGGGTTCAGCTCGGTGCCGCGCGGCACGTCCACCTCCAGGGTGTGCGCATCCACCGGGCGCAGGGTGCCGGCGGACAGCGCGAGCTCCCCGGGCCGCGCCAGCGGCTCGGCCAGTTCCACCACCAGGGTCTGGAAGCGCAGCCCGCGCAGCAGCTCGCCGGTACCGCCGCGGGCGATGATGCGCCCGCCATCGATGATGGCGAGCTCGCGGCACAGGCGCTCGGCCTCCTCCAGGTAATGCGTGGTCAGCAGGATGGTCACGCCATCCGCGTTCAGTTCCCGCAGCAGGGTCCAGAGGTCGTGGCGGGCCTCCAGATCGACGCCGGCGGTGGGTTCGTCCAGCACCAGCAGGCGCGGCTGGTGCACCAGCGCGCGCGCCAGCAGCAGGCGCCGCTTGAAGCCCCCGGACAGCCCCCAGGCGGTCTGCCGGCGGCGGTCGGCCAGCCCCAGACGCTCGCACAGTTCGTCGGTGCGACGGCGCGCCCGGCGCGGCGACAGCCCGTAGTAGGCGCCCTGGGTCTCGATGATCTCGCCCACCGGCTCGAAGCTGTTGAAATTGACCTCCTGCGGCACCAGACCGACCAGACGCCGCGCCGCCACCGGCTCGCGCGCGACATCGTGGCCGAAGATCCGCACCGTGCCGCGCTCCAGGCGCAGCAGCGAGGTCAGCAGCCCGATCAGGGTGGTCTTGCCCGCGCCATTGGGCCCCAGCAGGCCGAAGAACGCCCCCGGGTCGACGTGCAGGCTGACCCCGTCCAGGCCGACCCGGCCACCGCGATAGCGCTTGGCGAGGTCGTCGATGGCGATGGCCGGGGCGCTCATCGCGTCACCTCCGTGGCATGGTCGTGGTCGCCGGCCGTCCCCACCACCCGGCCCTGGCGATCCACCGCGACCACCTCCAGCGTGGTGTCGGGCAGCTGATAGCTGCGCGCCTGTTCCAGGGCCAGCGCCGCGATGCGGTCCCCCAGCGCCACGCCGGCCTCCTGACAGACGGCGAGGGCCTCGATGCTGGTGTTGCAGCCGCGGATCCGCCGCGCCAGCGCGGCATCCGCCCCGGCGGCCTCGGCGGTGGCGGCGATGAAATCCAGGTCGATCGCGCTGCTGCGGCTGTGGGTATCCGGGTGCCCGGCGGCGAACTTGCCCAGCTTGGCGAAGCCCGCCACCAGCGCGACGCGCGGCAGCGGCTGGCGCCGCAGGTATTTGAGCGCCGCGCCGAAGAAGTCGCCCATCTCCACCAGCCCCATCTCGTCCAGCCCGTAGCGCTCGCTCGCGGTGCGTTCGCTGGTGCCGCCGGTGCAGCAGGCGACCTGCGGCAGGCCGTTGGCCCGCGCCACGTCGATGGCCTGGTGGATAGAGGCGATGTAGGCGGAACAGGAGAAGGGCCGCACGATGCCGGTGGTGCCGAGGATGGAGATGCCGCCGAGGATGCCGAGGCGCGGATTCATGGTGCGCCGGGCGATGCGCTCGCCGCCATCCACGCCGAGCGTGACCCGGAACCCGCCCGCATGGCCCAGCTCGCGGGCCAGGCGTTCGAGGTGGTCGGTGATCATCCGGCGCGGCACCGGGTTGATCGCCGGCTCTCCCGGCGGCAGCACCAGGCCGCTGCGGGTCACCGTGCCCACCCCGGGTCCGGCGACGAAGGTCACCCCCGCGTCCGGCCGCGGCTCCACCCGCGCGCGGATCCAGGCGCCGTGGGTGGCATCGGGATCATCGCCGGCGTCCTTGATGACGGCCGCCTCGGCACCGCCCGGAACCCGCTCCAGCGACGCCAGCGCCAGGCTGACCACCTGGCCACGCGGCAGCACCACCTCCTGGCTCGTGGTGGCGCCGCCGCCCAGCGCCAGCCGCGCCGCCCCCAGGGCCGCCGCGGTCGCGCTGGTGCCGGTGGTCAGGCCGGTGCGCAGCGGCGCGGTGCCGTCGCGGCTCTCCGCGCGCATCGCTCCGGGTTGCGCGCCCGGCTCGGGTACGGGCTCAACCATGGATCCCGTCAACCGCGCCGAGGTCCATCGCGGGCGCCCCGGAAGCATCGCCGGTCAGCCGGGCGCGTTCGCCCACCACGTCGCCCACGATCAGCAGACTGGGCGACTCCAGCGCCAGCGCCGCGGTGCGCCCGGGCAGATCCCCCAGGGTGCCGGCGACCACGCGCTGCCCCGGCCGGGTCCCGTGCTCGATGATGGCGGCGGGCCGCGTGGCCGGGGCGCCGGCGGCGACCAGCCCGGCACAGATCTCCGCCAGCGGGTTCAGCCCCATGTAGATCACCACTGTCTGTCGCGGGGCGGCCAGCGCCTCCCAGTCCAGCTCGGTACTGCCGTTGCGCCGGTGCGCGGTCACGAACTGGCAGCGATGGGCATGATCGCGGTGGGTCAGCGGGATGCCGGCGAACGCCGCGCAGCCACCAGCCGCGCTGATGCCGGGGATGACCCGCACCGGGATACCGGCCGCCGCCAGCGCCGCCGCCTCCTCGCCACCACGGCCGAAGACATACGGGTCCCCACCCTTCAGCCGCACCACGTAACGCCCCTCGCGGGCGCGCTCGATCATCAGCGCGTTCAGCTCCTCCTGGCGCAGGCTGTGGTTGGAGCGCGCCTTGCCCACGTAGCAGCGTTCGGCCTGCGGACTGGCCATCGCGAGGATCGCCTCGGGGATCAGGCGGTCGTGCAGCAACACCTCGGCGTCGCGCAACGCCGCGGCCGCGTCCAGCGTCAGCAGCCCGGGATCACCCGGCCCGGCGCCCACCAGATCCACGCGGCCGGCGGCGGCCGGCGTGCTGTCCGTGAACGCCCGACTCATGACGCGAACAGGGCCGCGGCCGCCTCCGGATTGGAGGGGAACCAGGCGTGCAGGTAGGTGGCAGTCAGCCGGCCATCGCGGTAGACCGCCTCGCCGGTGGAACCCGCCCCGCGGGCACGGGTGCAGTGCGCGACGGGTTCCAGTCCGACCTCGGCCCGGGTGTGGTGGAAGGTGTGGCCGCGCAGCTCGCCCTCCGGCAGCGGCGCCGCCTGCAGCCCGAGGCCCTGCAGCTTGTCCTCCAGACGCGCATGCCCCGGCAGCAGACCGGCCATGGGCGCGGCATGGCCGTCGCGGTCCGCCAGCTCTTCCAGCAGGTAGAGGAAGCCGCCGCACTCGGCCAGGATCGGCCGGCCGGCCCCGTGATGCGCGGCCAGGTCCGCCTTCAGGCCGGTGTTGGCCGCCAGTGCCTCCAGGTGCAGCTCGGGATAGCCGCCCGGCAGCCACACCGCATCCACCTCGGGCAGGCGATCGCCGGCCACCGGGGAGAAGAACTCCAGCCGCGCGCCCTGTGTGCGCAGGAACTCGAGGTTGCCCGGATAGGTGAAGGCGAACGCCGCGTCGCGGGCGATGCCGATGCGCAGCCCGTCCAGCCGCGGGGCCCGCTCGCTCCCGGGGTGCGAGTCGGGCTCCGCACCGGCGTCCGCTTCGGGGGCGAACGCCACCGGGGCCGGCAGCTCGGTCACCCCGGCCTCGGCGATCGCCTGCGCGGCGGCCTCCAGACGGGCGTCCAGGTCGGCGACCTCGCCGGCCTGCACCAGCCCGAGGTGGCGGTCGGGCACGCTCAGGGCCTCGTTGCGCTGGATCGCGCCAAAGAAATGCACGCCGTCCGGGGTGGCATCGCGCAGCATGCGCCCGTGCCCCGGGCTGCCGGTGCGGTTGGCGATCACCCCGGCCAGTGGCATCTCCGGGCGGTAGGTCGCCAGCCCGTGCACGATGGCGCCGAAGGTCTGGGCCATGCCGCCGGCATCCACCAGCGCCAGCACCGGCAGGCCGAAGGCCACCGCCAGATCGGCACCCGAAGGGTCGCCGTCGAACAGGCCCATGGAGCCCTCGACCAGGATCAGGTCCGCATCCTGCGCGGCGGCATGCAGCTTCGCCCGGCAGGCCGCCTCGCCCACCATCCACAGATGCAGCGGATCCACCGGATGCCCGGAGGCCTGCTCCAGGATCATGGGATCGAGGAAATCCGGGCCGGTCTTGAACACCCGCACCCGGCGCCCCTGGTTGCGGTGGTAACGCGCGATCGCGGCGGTGACCGTGGTCTTGCCCTGACCCGAGGCCGGCGCCGCGACGAACGCGGCCGGACAGCTCACCGGGGCACTCATGCCGATACCCCCACCTGCAGGCCGGCCGCCTGCCGGGCCCGGCGCCCGTCCGGCCAAAGACCGCGCGCGGTCAGGCCTCGCCCGCGGGGGACTCCGGCGGCGCGTCCTCGAAGATGCGGCCGCCTTCCAGTGTCAGGCCGACGCTGCGCAACTCCACAGTATCCTCCATGGAATCGCGTGGATCGTGCGTGTACAGCACCCAGTGATCCTCCGGGTCGCGCCGGTAGAGCTCCACCGCGCCACTGGCCGGGTCGATCATCAGGTATTCCTGCAGCGAGGCCAGGGAGCGGTAGGCGGCAAACTTCGCCCCGCGGTCGAAGGCCTCGGTCGACGGCGACAGGACCTCCACCACCAGCAGCGGGGCCTGCTTGTACTGCTCGCGTCCCCGGTCCTGCGGACCGCAGGTGACCATCACATCCGGATAGAAGAAGGCATCGGCCGCTTCCACCCGCAGCTTCATGTCCGCGATGAAGGTCCGGCAGGGTCCGCCGCGCAGGTGTTCGCGCAGCGCCGCGAAGACATTCCCCGCGATGGTCACGTGCCGATCCGGACTGTCCCCGAACGCGACGGCAGGGCATCCACGCAGAAAGACCTCGCCGGCCACGAACTCGTGCTTCTCCGGCTGTTCGGCCTCCCACGCCAGAAAGGCGTCGGCATCCATATGTGCGGGTTGCGGGTTGCCCATGCTGGAGTCTCCGGTTCGGGCCGTCGTCCCCCTGATAGTAGCGCAGCGCCATGGCTGCCCGCAGCGTCCGCCGTGTCACAGTTCGATGCCCTTCTGCGCCTTGATGCCGGCCTGGAAGGCGTGCTTGACGACCTGCAGTTCGGTCACCGTGTCGGCGGCGTCGATCAGGGCCTGCGGGGCCGCGCGGCCAGTGGTGATCACGTGCTGCATCTCGGGGCGCGCGGTAAGGTCCCGCAGCACCTCGTCGACATCCAGATAGCCGTACTTCAGCGCGATGTGCAGCTCGTCCAGCAGCACCAGGTCGATGGCCTGATCGGTCAGCATGTCGCGGGCGTGGGCCCAGGCCTCGCGCGCGGCCTCGCCGTCCTTGTCGCGGTCCTGGGTCTCCCAGGTGTAGCCCTCGCCCATCACGTGGTACTGCACGTTGTCCTGGCGCTTGAAGAAGGCCTCCTCGCCGGTGGCGAAACGGCCCTTGATGAACTGCACGATGCCCACCTGCATGTCGTGGCCCAGCGCGCGCGCTGCCATGCCGAAACCGGAGGAGCTCTTGCCCTTGCCGTTGCCGGTCAGCACCAGGAACACACCGCGTTCCTCCTGCGCCTCGGCGATCTTGCGGTCCACCACTTCCTTCTTGCGCGCCATGCGCTCGGCGTGGCGGCGCGCGCGTTCGTCCTGTTCACTCATGGTCCTGTTCCTCGATTGGGTTTGCGGCCATCGGGCGGCCGGCTCGGGTGTACTCAGTCGCCACCCTCGATCAACAGCATGCGACCGGTCTCCGGGTCGCGGTAGACCTGGCCCATGGATTCGAAGCCGGAGCCGGCCTCGCCGGCGCCGTCGGGCAGTTCGGGAACCTCCTCGCCGGCCTCGACCTCCACGCCACCGGCTTCCTGCTGTTCCAGCCCGTCGTCGGCGGCCACCAGGGCCACGATCAGGCCGACCGCGAACACCAGCATGATGTCCGCAAGGTTGGCCAGCGGCCCCATGGGTTCCTCGTCCGGGGCGTCGAACCGGCTGGCACGGTAGTGCGGGACCCTCATGCCGCCTCCATGCGTTCCATCGCGCCGTCATACCAGCGCCGGCGCAGGCGGCCGAGCAGGAAGCCGAGGATACCGATCAGCAGCCCCAGGACCGTGGTGTTGAAGGCCACGGTCACCGCCTGCGCCAGTACGTCGAGTTCGCCCCGGCCCATGGCCGCCAGCCCCGGTCCCAGCGGGATCAGCGTCCCCATCAGCCCCAGCATCGGGCCGATACGCGCCAGGAGGTCGGCACGGTCGATGCGCCGCCGCGCCAGGAACGCCAGCCGCTCGGCATTGCCGCTGGCCTCCAGGCGCCGCACTCCGCCGGTACGCTCGCCGATGGCCTGTCCCAGCTCCCAGACGGCCACCGCGACCAGCACCAGCAGGCCGATGATCACCGGCTCCAGCAGCCAGCTCACCACCGTGTCCATCAGTTCCATCGTGATCGAGAACGACATTCGCGTTACCTCATCAATCTTTGTTCAGCGCTTTCTTAACGGCGGCGGCCGGCGACGATGCCTCCGAGCAGCAGCAGGAACAGCACCCCGGAGACCAGCCAGGGGATCCACGGCATCGCGCGTGCCTCGCCCGATTCGCGGCCATCCTCGGCCTCCGCGGGCTCGACCTCGGCCGGCTCCGGGGCCTCCTGCATCTCGCGGGCATCCGGCTGTTCCAGCGGCTGGATCTCGGCCATGCGCGCCGGGTCGGTCTCGGCGGGCTCGCGTTCGATCTGCGCAGCCTCGCGCACGGCGTCGAAGGCCTCGGCCAGTTCCGCGTCGTCCAGGCGTTCGGCGACTTCGTCGAGCACGGGGTGATCCGGCCGCGTATGACCGCTGCCGGGCAGGCCGTGCTCGGCCACCAGTTCGGCGAAGTCCTCGGACAGCGCCTGCAGGACCTCGGGATCGGCGTCCCAGAACTCGCGGCTCGCGGCCACCAGCAGCGTGGCCTGCATGTGCGTCTTCACGTGCACCTTGTGGCCGTCTTCCAGGAACTCGTCGAGCCCCAGGTCGTGCCGGTCCTGCAGGTAGACGTCGTGCACGTGGTCCCAGGCTTCGGAGCCGATCACGTGGGGACTGGTCACCTGCCAGCCCCACAGGTTGTTGACGAAATCGGCGGTGAAGGTCCGCGCCCCGGCATAGCCGTGATCCATCAGCGGCTCGATCCACTGCGGGTTCAGATTCTGCCCGTGCAGCTCGGTCATCAACGCACGCTGCAGGCTCTCCACGCGCGGGTTGTCGGGGTCGGCATGCTGCAGGATGCGATTGTCCGGCGGGGTGCCGCGGGCGTGTTCCACCGCGGCCGACAGACCGCCCTGGAAGTCGAAACCGTCGTCGTTGTCCAGCAGGCCGTAGAGATGACTGGCCCGGCCCAGATAGGTGCGGCCCACGCCTTCCAGACGCGCATCGAAGGCATCGTGAGCGGGCTCGCCGCGGGTCCCCGCGCCATACGCATGCCCCATGCGCCGGGCATAGGCGTCGGCCAGCTCGGCACGATCCTCCCAGGCCCCGGAGCGGTCGGCCAGACGGTTCACCCCGGCGCCATAGGCCCCCGGCGCGGTGCCGAACACCCGCAGCGCCGCCTGGCGGCCGGCCTCGACCGCCTCCACGCCATCGGATTTCAGCGCCCGGGTATCAGCTACCCACTGGCTCGCCACGTCGTTGCTCTCCAGCGGCTCCCGGCCCGGATCCCTCAGGTCCTCGCCCAGGGGTTTCAGGGCCTCGTCCAGTGCCTCGTCCAGGTGGGGATATTCGGCGCGGATGGCCTTCGACGAGCCGTCCAGGGCCAGGCGCGCGGCCTGGTCCAGCCAGACTAGCTGATCCTCGTAGAGGTCGCGGAACAGGCCCGAGGTGGTGAACAGGGCGTCCCGGCGACGCTCACGATCGGCCTCGTCGAGATCCATCAGCTTCAGGCCCTCGACGATCCCGCGGCTGTTCCACTCGGGCTTCACCCCCAGCATGTCGAGTCCGAAGGCCACCATCACGCCTTCGTCGCGCACGGTGTCGGAGGCCCACAGCACGACGGCCTCGCTGCCTTCGGCTTCGGGGTCGCCCTGCTCGCGGGCATCGGCGGCCAGATCCTGGCCCAGGCTCCAGGCGATGCGGGTGGGCACCAGATCGGAGGAGAGGGCGTGGAAATTGCGCCCGGTGGGCAGCACATCCGGGGTGCGCACCGGATCGTTGCCGCGGCTCGGCGGCACGAAGCGGCCCTCGAGCCCGGCCAGCAGGTTCGCTCCCTCATTGGCTGGCGAGCCCTCCAGGTCTTCGCGCATCGCCGCGTCCGGCTCCGCGTCGCCGGCCATGGAATCGAGCATGGTGTCCACGGCCTCGCCATCCCAGTCGCGGGCCAGCACATGCAGTCCGAGGGGCATGTGCTCCTCCTGCATGTCGGTCACCCAGTGACCGATGTCGTGGACCATCAACTCCTCGTCGAGGTCCGCCAGACCACCCTCGTGAGCCGGATCATGGTCATGTCCGTGGTCGTGGTCATGCCCGTGGTCGTCACCACCATCATGCGCATGATCGTGATCATGGCTGTGGTCGTGGGCATCCATCGCCTCCTCGATGGTCTCGCTCAGACCAAGCTCCTCGATGCGGGCCAGCAGCGTCTCCGCGGCCCGCGCCTGAGTCGGCGAATTCGGATCGGTGCTCGCCTCATAGCTTTCGACCAGCTGGCGCAGTTCCAGCAGGTCGTCGTAGAGCTCGGTGGTCGCCAGCGCCGGCGTCAGATGGCTGATGATCACGCCCTGGGCGCGACGCTTGGCCTGGATGCCCTCGCCCACGCCATCGACGATGTAGGGATACAGCACCGGCAACGGGCCGCCAAGGAGTTCCGGATAGTCGTCCGGAGCCAGCCCGGCGCGGCGCCGCGGCAGGAATTCACGGGTGGAGTGGCGCCCCATGTAGACCAGCGCATCCGCCTCGAAATGGTCGCGCAGCCAGTGGTAAAAGCCCACGTACTGATGGGTGGGCGGGAACGTGGTGTTGGCGTGCAGCAGCCGCTCGCTGACCTCCCAGCCCCGCGGCGGCTGCGGGCCGATGAACACGTTGCCGTACTCGATCCCGGGGAAATGCATCGCTCCGTCGTGGATCATGGCCTCGCCCGGGGGTTCGCCCCAGCCGCTCAGGCCCGGGATGCCGGTGCGCGTGAGGGCGTCGCGCAGGGATTCCGCCTGCGCCAGGTCGCCGCCGCCGTCCAGCAGCGCCTCCCACTCGCGCTCCAGCTGGTCGATCAGTGACTGCGCACGCTGCTGCGCGTCATGCGAGTAGTTCTGCACCATGTGGCGCAGGTCGCCGATGCCGTTCTCCAGCGCGCGCTCGGCGGCGTCGGTCGCGCCCAGCTCGCGGGCCTTGAGCAGCCGCTCGTGCAGATAGCCCACCGGACCGTGCACCAGCTCGGCCTGTACGGTCTCCGGCAGGGTCTCGAAGTAAGACCGATAGGTCTCCGCATCCAGGCTGGCCACGCGGCCGGCGATGTCGGCGGCCGCATCGGCATGTTCGGGCAGGTTGACGCCGCGGTCCTGGATGTCGTCCAGCAGGGCCTCGGCATCTTCCGGGTGATCCCCGGTGTCGTAGCCCGCGTCGCGCAGCAGATCCAGGGTCTCCAGCAGCGACTCGGGGACATCCAGCTTGTCGGCGCCGATGTTGTGGCGCCCCGGCGGATGGTTGTAGTAGACGATGGCCACACGCTTGTCGGCATTGGAGCGCTCGCGCAGGCGCTGCCAGCGGGCCATGCGTTCGGCCACCGCGTCGACCCGTTCGCGGATCGGCTCGGAGAGCATCAGGCGCACGCCGGTGCGGTCGTCGATCTCGGGCTCGCCGGCGGCGGCCAGCACCGTGGGCTGGCTCACGCCCTGCAGTTCGGGCATGGCCACCTGGTAGTGGATGCTGTCCCAGGGGATGCCGTCATGCGCGACCCGCCATTCGTCCTCACTGCGCGAGGCCAGGCGCAGGCCCTTGACCACCGGCACGTCCAGCTCGCCCAGCGCCCCGGCAACCGCCTCGCGGTTACCGCCGCCCCCGATCACGAAGTCCTGCAGGGAGACGATGCCGGCGAGATCGGCGGGTGCCGCCGACTGCGCCAGGTCCTCCACCGCCTGCCGGCTGGCGCCGCCCCAGCGCGCCAGCACGCCGAAGCACTGCAGATCGCGCGATTCCAGCGCGTCGCAGGCGGCATCCAGCAGTGCACGGTCGCCCGGCCGGTCGCCGGTGTCCAGGTCCAGCAGGGCGACCGCCGGGCGTTCATCCAGATCCATTGCGGCGGCGTCATCCACCGCGCGGCCGTCGTGGTAGAAGCGGATGGTCTCGCGCGGATCGGGCTGCGGCACGTCGATGTCGTGGCCGGCCTCGGCGGCCAGCCAGCGCATCAGGCCCTCCATGCTCTCCGGCGTACGCCCCTGGTAATACGCCCGGCCGGTGAGCCAGCCGGCCTGCTCGGGGAACGCCTGCCGCTGCTCCCGCAGGTGTTCGCGCGGATCCTCGTCGGCATCCGGATTGACCGCCAGCTCGGTCCGCTCGTCCGCTTCCATGCCGGCCAGCACGCGCTCGCCCCGCAACCGGGTCAGCGCCGTCAGCTGCCGGTCGCTGTTGATCGCCAGCAGCGGCACTTCGGCATCCGGACCGCGCTCGCGCAGCAGCCGCGTCAGCCGGCCGACCTCGTCGCCCAGCACCGCCGCCACCAGCACGGCGTCCGCGTCCTCCCACAACGCGGTGACCTCGGAGTCATCCTTGTCGGCCAGCTGCTCCGGGGTGCGCAGGCGCACGTCGGATTCGGGGAAGGCCTCGAGGAAACGATGCGCCCCGGCCGTGACCTCGGCGGCGGAGCGATCCGAGACGATGCCGAGGATATGCGGGGACGCTTCCGTCTCCGCCGCCGGAACCCCCGGCAGCAGCAGCGCCAGCAACAGGGGGTAGCGTTTTTTCCATGTACTCATCATTCAACACCCGGATACGTGCACACACTGCCGCCGGGACACTCGAGGCGTCCCGACGGAGCGTGAAGAAAAGGAGATCGGCCGCGGGTCGCGTCAGCGTCGCGGCACTGTTGTCGATCGGGGCCTTCGCGGATCCGCCGTCACGGCGCCGCGGGCAGAATCAGCCGCCGGAGGCCTCGCGCCGAGCGGCGGGCTGCCACAGGACCTCGGAACCGTTTTCGTGGCGCGCCAGCACCCGGCACAGCACGAACAGCAGATCCGACAGGCGGTTGAGGTAGGCCAGCGAGCTGGGCCGCAGGGCCTCGTGGTGATTGACCGCGACCAGCCGCCGCTCGGCGCGGCGGCATACGGTGCGGGCAATATGGCAATCCGCAGTGGCCGGGCCGCCCCCCGGGAGGATGAACTCCTCCAGCGGCGGCAGCTCGGCATTGAAGCCTTCGAGCTCGACATCGAGGCGCTCCACCGACGCCTCCGGCAGCGCCTGATGCCCCGGCACCGCCAGCTCCGCGCCCAGGTCGAACAGCTCATGCTGCACCCGGGCGAGGGAACCCCGCACGTCCTCGGGCAACGCGTGCACCAGCACCCGACCGATCACGCTGTTCAGCTCGTCCACGTCACCAAAGGCCTCGACCCGGTGGCTGTCCTTGTCCACGCGCGAGCCGTCACCCAGACCGGTACGCCCCTCGTCACCCGTGCGGGTCGCGATCCTCGACAGTCGATTGCCCATGACCTTACCTCTGCTGCTGATAACGCAGTTTCACGAACGCAGCGCGGCCCGGGGTATTGAAACCACCCTGGGTCTCGTAATCCCGGTCGAAGACGTTGGTCAGGGAACCTTCGACCGTCCATTCGGGGTCGAGGGCATACGCCGCACGCAGGTTCATGGTGCCGTAGCCCGAAAGCCGTTCTTCGTTGCTGGCATCGTCGTAAGTCCGGCTACGGGCGAGGATCGTACCGCCCACGGAGAAATCGCCAATTTGACGATCCAGATCGAAGCGGGCCGAGACCGGCGCCCGGCGCGCCAGCTCATTCCCCGTGTCCCGGTCCTCGGCGTCCAGCAGGGTCAGCGACACCCGCGAATTCCACGGGCCAAGGTCATGCCCACCTTCGATTTCCATTCCTTGAATCCGCGCGTTTTCGACGTTGCCTGGCTCATAGACATCACTAAACGGATTGCCATCATCACAATTCGCCACGCAGCGGTTCACAATAAGGTCATCGACCCTGGTTTCGAACACCGCCACATCCACATAGGCAAGACTGGCTGAATACCTCCCGCCCAGTTCAAATGTTCCCGATTCTTCCGGGGCAAGGTCCGGATTACCTCGGAACCACCCCTCATCGGGCCAGTAAAGGTCATTGAAGGTCGGCGCCTTGAAGGCGGTGCCATAGCTGGCGCGCAGCCGCAGAGCGTCGGTAGCCTGCATGCCCCAGGCGACCTGACCGGTGGTCTTGTCACCGAACTGCTCGTTGTCGTCGTAGCGCAGCGAGCCTTCCAGATCATGGTTGCCGAGCTCGGTGCGCACGACTGAATAGACGCCTACGTTGTAGCGCGAATCCTCATCAAAATCTTCGTTACTGTCGACCCGATCTTCGTAGGCATCCACCCCGGCGATCAGGTCGGTGCGTTCACCCAGGCGGACATCGTTACGCCAGGTCAGCTGATCCCGCCGGGTGTCGAAACGGGAGTCGGCAACCCCGTTTTCGAAATTTTCGTTTTCGTCACGGCTTTGAGCATAGGCAAGCTCCGTATCCCATTGCTCCAGGACCGGGAAACGGACTCCGGCCTGCACTGCCCCGTGAACAAAATCCGTCTCATCCGTACTGAAAGCGTCGACTTCAGTGTTACCTTCGGAATAGAGGAGATTGCCGAAGAGTTCGATCCCGTTGTCGAGGCGGTGAGCAACCTTGCCGGCCAGCGAGGTGTTGTCATAGCCGTCGGGATCGTCATCACCCATGTCATCCTGGACATTGATGCCTTCGGTGTCATACATGCTCACGGACAGGCTGTAATCGGTGCGTCCGGTGCCGCCGGCCACGCCGAGCCCGGCCTCCCAGGTGCTGAAGCTGCCGGCGCCGAGGAAGGCATTGACCCGCGGCGGCCCTTCGCGGCCCGCGCGGCTGAAGACCTGGGTCACCCCGCCGATGGCATCGGAGCCGTAGATGGAGGTGCGCGGCCCGCGCACGATCTCCACGCGGTCGATCTCCTCGGGCGGCAGGAACTGCCAGCTGGCACCGCCGGTGGTGGCCGACCCCATGCGCACGCCGTCGATCAGCATCAGGTGGTGATCGGATTCGGTGCCGCGCAGACGGACGCTCGACTGCTTGCCGAACGGACCGGCGCTGGAGACCGAGACCCCGGCGCGTCCCTCCACCAGATCGGTGAACTGGCGCGGCTGCAGGCGCTCGATCTCTTCGCGGTCGATGACGGTCACCGAGGCGAGGGCCTCGTCGACGGTCTGGCTGAGACGGGTCGCGGTGACCTGAACGGGTTCCAGGGTCGCGGAATCGGGGCTGGTACCCGGCGCTTCGTCGGCCACGGCCGGGGACACGGCTGCAACGATGGCTGCGGAAAGGATACTGCGTTTCATGTCTTCGGATCTCCCGGCGAGCCGCCCGCACGCCGCTGGTTCACGGGGATCGCGCCGGCGCGAGGGATGAAGACGAGGAACGCATTCCCGGCGGGAAACGGGTACGGGGACCCGTGGCGGGAACGGTCATCCGTCTCGCACGCCCTCCGCGTGCCGCACGACCATTCCCCGGCCGGTCTCCGGGCTGACGAGCGGGAGATTCCCGGCGGGCGGCGCCTTCCCGTGTCCATGACACAGTGGCATTCGGCCGCCAGCCTCGAGGATCCACTGCCGAAGGACTCCGGAATGGATCCGCGCTCGATCACCGTTGCGGGGGCAGCGCCGGACTCGCGCCGAAGCGGCGCTCACCGGACTTCCCGTTTAACCCGGCGGCGAAACCGCCAGGGCACCGAGGAACGGGGCGCAGGGTACATGAGGGCCCCCTGATTTTCCACCCGCGTTCTCCGGCCGACCGCACGGCGTTCAGTTCTGCCGCACCTCCTCGGCCTGGCGATAGCGGGCGCCACGACGCAGCAGGCGGCCCCATTCCTTGTCCTGGACCATCGCGTCGAATTCCGGCGAGCGCTCGGCACGCAGGGCCACCGGGTGGGACTCGTCCCCGGTGTTCTGCGCCAGCATCGCCAGGCGCTCGGGGTTGGCCCCGTAGTGGGTCTCGAGAAAGCTGCGCATGCCGTCGGTCAGCGGCAGGTGGTAGACCCGGGTCAGGCGCAGCGCGAGCCACTCCGCCGCGCGCCCGAGGTCCTGACGGACCATGCGCACCATGGCGGAGCCCAGCCCGGCCTTGGCGTCGGCGCTCATGCCCACGTACAGCCCGCCGAGATAGGCCGCGGGGCTGGAATAGATCGCCCGCTGGATACTGGGGTTGCTCAGCTCCACCAGCGGGTCGAGCAGCAGCGCCAGCTGGATGCCGATACGCTTGGCGGTATCGCCGTCCAGCGGCTTCTTGCCGAAGAAGATGAAATCGCCCTCGCGCCGGATCTGCAGCTCCTCGAGATATTCGCACAGACCGTCGGCCAGCCGGATCTTCTGATCATCGTCCAGTTCGATCAGCTCCTCCGACACCCGGATCCGCCGGGCCGAACGCTTCTGCCAACGCTGAGCACCCTTGCGGTCCCGTTCGCGCCGGCGCAGGTTTTCCCAGCGTTCCACCGCATTGGCGTAACGGCTCTGCGCCTGCATCAGGCGGTCCCGGGCTTCACGCAGTTCTTCCACCTGCGACATCGCGGCACCGAGGATACGGCCGTCGGGGCTCTTCACGTCCGGCTCCGCCTCCAGCATGGTCCGCAGGCCGGCCAGCACCTGCTGTCCCATGACCGGCAGGGGTTCGCGCAGATGCTGCTGGGTGATGCCACTGGTCTCGCTCTGCGCCAGCAGCATCCCCAGCGAGCGGAGACGGCTGATCACCCCGGCCTGGGCCACGCGGAAGCGGTTGCTCTGGTATTCCAGCCGGTCCAGCGCCCGGCCCAGCTGCCAGGGCCCCGACCATTCGAAACTCAGGCGCTTGATCTGGCGCCCGTTGACCAGCTCGAAGGCGAGCACGAAGATCGCCTGGACATCATCCAGGGTGCAGCGCGTAAGGTCATCCGCATCCGCCGCGGAGAACAGGCGTTCGAGAAACTGGTCGATGCGGCGCACGCCGTCCTCGCGCGTCGGCGCGACCCCGCGCAGGCGGTCACGCAGCAGCTCGGCGAGATCCGAATCCTCGGCGTGCAGCCGCTCCAGCGCGGCCATGCGCGCGTCGGCGGTGGCCTCCACCAGGTCCGCGACCCGCGCATGCAGCCCCAGACGCCGATAGATCTCGATCTGCTCGGCGGTAGAGGCCAGCGTCGGGTCGCCGGTCATTTCGCGCACCGCGACCGCCACCGCCTCCGGGGAGACCTCCACCTCGTGCAGCAGCACCGCCGCCGACTGGCGCCGCCGCATGTCCGGCGTCATCTCGCCCATGGCCAGGTCACGGGTCGCGAACAGCAGATCCGGCAGCAGATCGATGGTATTGCGCAGCTGGACCTGCGAGCGCTCCTGACGCCGCCCGCGGGTCGCATCGGCGACAAAGCGCGCGATCAGGCCGATCACCCCGAACAGCAGGGTGTAGACCGCGAAGAAGACGAAGTTCTGGGTGGGAGCCGCATGGCCGAACCCGAGGAAATAGCCGCCCTGCATCGCGAGGAAGGTCACGGGGCCGGCCGCCCACAAAAGCTGCAGCAGGTTCAGCGACCACGGGACTTTGCGGGCACTGGTCGCCACTTCGGTGATGCGGCTGCGTCCCGCAGCCTCGATCAGGACCTGGTCCTGATTCGACTCCTGCGTTTCGGGGGCCCCCGATGCCTCGGACTTGCGTTGACGAAAAAGGCGGAACACCCCTACTCCCCGAACACCGGAATCCCCGGTCAGTGTAAAGCTCGAATGCCCCGCACGTCGCCGTCAGAACGGCGGGGACCCACACTGGACCCGTGCCGGAGGCCGGGGTTCACCGCGCGGAAGAAATCAGCTCGTCCGCCGGCGGCACCGAACGCACCCCGGGGTCTTCGCGCCCGCAGAGATAGTCGCGGGTGAGCGGAACGGCATCCTGCCGACGCGCCATCTGGATATGGAACACCACCTGCTTCCACCAGCGGAAAGTGCCCTCGCAGCTGGCCAGATAGAACTCCCACATGCGGCAGAAGCGCTCGTCGAAACTGGCCGCCGCCTCTTCACGGACTGCCTGAAAGCGCCGGTACCATTCGGCCAGGGTTTCGGCATAGTGCAGCCGCCAGAATTCGATGTCGGTGGTGTACAGCGGCGTGGGCTCCAGCGCTTCCATCACCTCGGACAGGGCGGGGGTGTAACCGCCGGGGAAGATGTATTTCTTCAGCCAGGGGTTGGCCGTGCCCGGTGGCTCCTGGCGACCGATGGTGTGCAGCACCGCGATCCCGTCGGGCTTGAGCAGGTCGTTGACCCGCTGGAAAAAGGTGCCGTAGTTCGGCTGCCCCACGTGTTCGAACATGCCGACACTGACGATCCGGTCGTACTGATCGTCGTGCTCGCGATAGTCCTGGTACAGGAAGCGCACCTTGTCCTCCAGACCCCGGCGCTTCGCTTCGTCCTGCGCTACCCGCAGCTGCTCGCGCGACAGGGTGATGCCATCGACCCGGACATCCGCGTGCTCGGCCAGATACATCGCCAGCCCGCCCCAGCCGCAGCCGATGTCCAGCACGCGCATGCCCGGCTCCAGGCACAGTTTCTGGCGCAGGACCTCGCACTTGGCCTGCTGCGCCTCCTCCAGCGTCATCCCCGGCTCGGCGAAATAGGCGCAGCTGTAGAACATCCCCTCGTCCAGGAACCGCCGGAACAGCCATTCGTCCACGTCGTAATGGTGAGAGATGTTCTTGTAGCTGCGCGCCACCCGGTTGCCCTGCTCCACGAGGGCGCGCAGCGAACGCGTCAGGAAACCGACCCGCTTCTGGAACATCGGCGCAAAATTGCGCATGGTCATATCAAGAAAGGCCCGCAGCCCTTCCTGACCGGGCGACCACAGCCCCTCCATGTAGGTCTCGCCCAGCTCGAACCCGGGATCCCGCGCAATGCGCTTCAGGGCCCCGGCATCATGCAGCTGCATGACCACTTCCGGCTCGCCGCTGCCAAAACGCTGCTCGGTGCCATCCGGGTGACGCAGGGTCAGCGTCCCGTAGCGAACATGCTGTTCCAGCATCCGTTCAATCATTACTGAGTGCCCCCGATTCCCTGAAATCCGGCACGATTCCGTGTCCGGCTATTTTTATACTGAGTCTAACTCTCACCTCCGGGCCCGTCCAGTGGAGCCGGTCCGCACACCATCCGTTGTACCAACGCATCAAGCCCAGGGAAACACTGATCAATGTACACGCTCGCGCTCGAGTCGCTTTTGCGTGCGAACAAGGCGCGGCAACCGCCGTGCAGCATTCTGCACAAGGGAGCCGCAACGCCGTACGCGCGCAAAAGCGGCCGAGCCCCTTCGGGGTTGGCACCCCGGGTTCCCCGATCCTGCGTTGCGGCCCTTGCCGGTAGAACCACTACCGGCTGCGCACCGCGCCTTGTCTCGGAAAACCCGGGGTGCCAACGC
>NZ_AUAG01000013.1:0-97026 GCF_000428605.1 Thioalkalivibrio sp. ALE19 | reverse complement strand
CTCCTATAAACGCGTTTGCTTGAATCAGTTTTAGTTGCCGACCTTCTCGGGCAGGATGCTTTCCACTTCGGAATGCACGCGGGCAATGATGTGCGCAGCCACCAGGCCGTCACCCACACGCTCGCAGGAATCGGCACCGGCACGCACGGCCGCGTTCACCGCACCCGTCTCGCCGCGAACCAGAACCGTCACGTAACCACCGCCCACGAACTGGCGGCCAATCAGACGCACCTCGGAGGCCTTGGTCATCGCATCCGCCGCCTCGATCGCCGGAACCAGACCGCGGGTCTCGATCATGCCCAGGGCCACACCAAAGTTTTCACTCGCCATTGCTATTTTCTCCCGGAGTTACGGTTACTTCGAAAATTCGACGCTCACGCGGCCCTGCGTCCGCCATCCGAGCGCCCGGTATCGGTCTGGTCCTGCCCAGCCTTGTCCCTGGTCGACGACGACGTGTCGTCACTGCCGTCATCCCAGTAATCAATGATCCCCCCGATCGTCAGGTCGGTCAGGATCGAATTGTCGTCCAGCGCCAGGCGCGCGGCCGATCCGCTGATCGTGAACACCCAGTTCCCCGGGTGCGCACCGACCGGATCCACCGCGACCGCCCGGCCGCCTTTCGCGTCCACCAGCACGCGCAGGGACGCCGTTTTCAACCCGTCCACACGACGGGTCACGGTCAGCTCGTCCTCCACGCGCATGATATCCATGGGTTACTGCTCCTCCCAGTGATCGATGATCCCGACGATCGTCGCGTCACTGGGGTAGGACTTGTCCCCGGCCGCTTCGCGCGCCGCCGACGAGCCCACCACGATCACCCAGTCCCCCGGGACGCAGCCCACGGCGTCCACCGCCACGGTCCGCGGACCGCCGACCTTCTCCTGCACCACCAGCAGGGGCCGATGTCCCAGATCGCGAATGCGATTGGTCGATACCAGCGTCTTCTCTACCTTGCAGATCTTCATGTCGTTCCCGTTGGCCTCAGGCCTCCAGCGGCTCCAGCTGCGAACCGCTGCGCTTGTCCCGAATCACCATGTGGCAGCCGATCAGCCCCTTTTCGGACAGATCCCGATAGCGTTTCATGATCTCGTCGCGTACCCGCCGGCAGCGCGCCTCCACCCGCTCGCGCGAACCGGGCACCTTGCGGTCGTAGCGGAAATGCACCACCACCGGCACTGGCAGACCACGTTCCACGTTCAGTTTGCGGAACACCTTGTTCACGCCGACATCCATGCTCTCGGCACCCTCTTCCATGGTGTCCAGATGGGCGATGTAGGCGAAGTTCCGCACCTGCATCTCTTCCACTTCCTGGCCCACGATGATCATCCGTTCGCGATGCCCGACGTCGGCGTAATGGCCACCGTGATACCGCGCCACGTAATCGAGCTGCGACAGGTTGTTCATCAACAGCCGCGAGATGAATCGCAGCATGCCCTCGTGCGGCGCCCCGTTCCCGGTGCCCCAGCCCTGCTGATGCACCGTGTCCTGAATCGCGCGATACACCGCGAGCGACGCGTCCTGTTCGTTCATGTCCTGCGTCTCGCGGTACAGCGCCGCGCTGTCCACAAAGCGGTACAGGCTCATCCGCGTCTCGCCATCCGGCACGTGGACCTTGATGGCATCCGTGTCCGTGTCCACCCCGATCAGCAGGGTGTCCACCGACGCGCCGCAGCAGTAGGTGTTTTCCACCGCCTGCCGGAACGCCCGCAGTTGCCGCAGCGCGGCGTCCGCCGCCTCCCGTTCGCAGGAAGCATGAGCGGTGCAGCCCTGGTGATCAGGGTCCGCACTGCTGTAATGGTACGCCGCCACCTTCAGGTACCGGCTCGGCACGTCCGCAGTGGTCGGCCGCCCTTCACGAAACCGCAACAGCTCCCGCTTGGTCCAGTGCCGCACGTCCTCCTCGATATCGAACAGGGCGCCCGCGTAGCTCTTCACCCGCACCGCCATGTCGGGCAGGCGCAGGATAAAACGCCGCAGGCCCAGCAAGCGGCCGTCAGAGCACGGCGAGATATCCACTTCGTGGAAATCGCAGTCCAGGAACCACGCGATCGCCGACTCCGCTTCGGCCACCAGATCGTCGCGCCCGGCCCAGTACTCGTTCACCATCCGGTCAAACAGCCGGAAACTTCCTTCGAGGTACAGCCGCCGGGTATCCAGATGATTGATCCAGGCATCTTCCAGCACCTGCCGCGGCAGGCTCACCCCCAGGCGACGTTCCGCCACCGACTGAGCCCGTTCGGCGAAGTCCTTTTCGTGCTGCATTGCATGGATCTCACGCAGCACCGGGATCAGGGCGGCGAAGCGATCGCGAAACCCCTGTTCGAATCCCTGCAGGCGTTCGTTACCACGCACATCCGCCAGAGGATGCCCCGGCCGCACACCGCTGCCGTCGTCGACCGGCGCATAACGCCCGACCTCGCCGAGCTCGGGCCCGCCCGCTGGCTCCGTACCCACGAGGGGTGCCGGTTGAGCCTGCGGCGCCGACGCCGAGCCACGCCCGCTCACATTCCCGCGAGGGCGCAGAGATGTCGGTTTGCGGCGGCGGCGAACGACCATGAGCTCCCGACTCCCCGGATCAGCCGCGGGCGCCGCCGGACAGGGTCACCAGCGACCCGGCGTCCGTACTGCCCGAGGACCCGGTGATCCGGCTCGCCGGCACTTCCTTGCGTTCCAGCTCGCGGTTGCTCCAGGCACTGCTGCCCTCGCCCCGCGGATTCCCGCGCATGCTGACGTTGCGCCGCGTCGAAAAGCCTTCGGTACCGGTCACCGACTCCCCGCGCTGCCAGTCGTCACCGGTAATCGCGAAGTCTCCGCCGGCCCCATTGACGGTCACGCGTTCGGCACCGCCACGGTCCTGCTCCGCAGCCTCAACCTCGGCCATCGCCGCCCGGGCCTGAGCCTGGGCCATGGCCATGGGTGCGCCCGCCCGGGCACGCGCCTCTCCGTAACGGAACTCCTCGGTGCCGGACACCAGGCCCACCGCCTTGTTCACCGAACCCGTGATGGATCCGCTCGAACCGTAGGCCGTACCCGTCACGCGCCGTTCACGCGCCTCGCGGGCCGGAGACGGCACACTGAAGCCGCGCGCCGGCACTTCGGCATCACCCGCCGCCGGGGCGGCCTGGTATGCAGCGGTGGTCTGCATCACCGCGTTCCCTTCGAATCCTTCCGGACGCAGGCGGGGATGCAGGTCGCCGGCCACATTGGCGCAGGTGGACGCGAATTCGTCGGCACCGACATAGGGCGCGCCGGAAACGTCCTGGCAAGCACCGTGTTCGGTTCCGGTCACCCGGTCGTCATAACCCGGCTGACTGCCGGAAACGGCGTGCCCCGGGGTCGAGTGCCGCTGTGCGACGCGCACGCCGGCCGAACGCGCTTCCTCGGGGGCACAGTACTGCTGATACTGGTCCGGCCCCACGTACGAGGTGCCGCTGATCGGCTTGCACGCCCCGTACTCATCGCCGGTCACGCGCGAGGACGGTCCCATCGCCGGGCCCGAGACCCCCTGCTGCTTCCAGGTACGACTCATCGTGACCTTGTCCGGGCCGGCTTCCGGCGTGGTGCCGCACAGTGTTTCGTAATGATCGGATCCCACGTATTCCGTCCCGGTAATGGGCTTGCAGCCCCCGTATTCATCGCCGGTGATGCGACTGGACGATTCCACCCGCGTTCCCGACACCTCGCCGCCATGCAGGGTATGCATCACGCCGACCTTGTGGACGCCACCGGCCGCCGGCTGCTCGCAGAGCTCCGCAAAATCGGCCCGGTTGTAGTAAGGCGTCCCCGTCAGCGAGGCGCAGGAACCCGTCTCGTCTCCGGTCACCCGCGGACTGCGATCCACGGCCACACCGGTCAGGGACCGGCCGTGCGCGGTGTGCATCTCGCTGACACGGGAGGCCGCCGGTTCGCCCCGCGTCCCGCAGCGCTGGAAGTCCTCGCTACCCAGGTATTCCGTACCCGTCACGGGCTTGCAGTCCCCGTGTTCCACACCCGTCACTGGAGAGGAGCGCCCGACGTCGGTGCCGGTGAGTTCGCGACCCCGCAGGGTGTGCATCACACCGGCCCGCGCCGGCGCTCCGTCAGGCTTTCCCGTGCAGGGAACCTCACTGTCGCGGGTATTCAGATACTCGGTCCCGGTCACGCTCCGGCAGGAACCCGACTCATCACCCGTTACCTTCGGACTGCGACCGACCGTCGTGCCGGAGACATCCTCGCCGCGACCGGTGTGCATCACGCCGGTGCGCAGAGTGCCGGGTGCCGGACGCGTACCGCAGAAGCCCTCGTACTGTTCCGTACTGAGATACTCGGTGCCGGTGATCGCCTCGCAACTGCCGCGCTCGTCGCCGGTGACCTGGCGGGACCGCCCCACCTCGGTTCCACTGACTTCCTGCCCGTGGCTCGTATGCGAATGGCCGACCTTGGGCGAATGGGCCTCCGGGAGGGTCCCGCAGTAGCGATCGAAATGTTCCGCGCCCAGGTATTCGGTCCCGGTCACGTCGTAGCAGCTGCCGGCTTCGCCACCGGTCACGGCATAAGTGCTCTCGACCTGGGTGCCGCTCACGTGCCCGCCGGAAAGGGTGGTCCCTTCCTCGACTTTCGGCGGCGCATCATGCTGGGCGTCGTGCCGCGGCCGGCCGCAGGGCCGGCCCGGCTCGGACGAACCGCGGCCAATGCTGCACAGTTCCTGGCGCCGCTGACGCGCGATCTCCCGGGTCGTCATGCCCTTGCGCTGGGCCGCTTTCCACGAGCCCTCGCGCGGCAGATCGGAAGGCCGCTTGGTGCCGGCCTGATAACGCCGACGCAGCGCCTTCTTGCCCTGGCTCGCCATCGCGTCCCGGCGCGCCATGCAGATGGCCCGCACGTCGGAGATCATTGGCTTGATCTCGCGATCGTTCTCGTCCTGACGCTGTTCCACCTGCTCGCACAGGCGGTCCAGCCCCTGGTCCAGCGCCTCTTCCGCACGTTCGGCGGATTCATCGGCCGCCGGCGATTCCGGCTGCCGCGCGGCCTCCCGCGGCGGACGCGTCGGGCGCGGCGGTTCCGGGTCGCGCTCACGGCCACGCAGACGATCCTCGCGCCGCGGTTCGGTCGCCATCGCCTTCTTGCCGTTCTGCGCCAGCGCCTGACGGCGCAGGCGGCAGATCTCGCGGCCGCTCATGTTCTCGCAGTCCACGTCCTGGCTCTGCGCAAGGACTTCGAGCTGCCGCGAGCGTTCGGAGCCGGCCCGGGCAAATCCGCCCGAGCCGCGCGTGCTGCCCCGCCCCAGGGCCTTTTTGCCCTGACGTGCCATCTTCTGCCGACGCTCGAGCGCGGCCTGACGCCCGTTGGAGGCACCCTGGTGGGCGCCCGGAGGCGGCGCGTCGGACCCATCGGTCTGCCGCTCCGCCCGCGGCTCGGTGAACCGGGGCTCGGGCTGCGCGGGCGCGTCGGATTCACGCGCCGATTCCGGAGCCAAGGGAGCCGGCTCGGGCGCAGGCGCCGCGGGCGCGGGGTTCTGACGAACCACCTGGGACCGCGAGACGCCCTGGTTCGAGCCCTTCACGGCGGCCTTGCCATTGCGGGACATGGCCTTGCGCCGTTCGCGGGCCAGCTCGCGACCGGAGAGGCCTGCAGACGCGGATGTCGGATTACTCATGGCACTTCCTTACAGTTGGCGACGGCAACAGTAAAACCCTGTATGGAATGGCCGGGCCGGCGACAGCCGACCCGGCCGCAGCCGGATCAACGGCCGCGATCGACCACGAAGGCCATGCCCAGGCTCTGGGCGTAGTTATCGTACGCGACGAAGCGCACCATCATGCCGGGGTTGCTGCGACGGCACTCTTCGATCTCCTGCAGCACGGCTTCCACCGACTGCTCACCGAAGAAGGGCAGCTTCCACATGTACCAGTAGGGGGACATGGCGTGCTCCTTCTCGGAGTACTCCACGGAGGGGTTCCAGCCCTGCGCGAGGCAGTATTCGATCTGCTTGCGCACCTGGTCGGCGTTCATCTCCGGCAGGTAGGAGAAGGTTTCGTACTTCTGCACCGGCTTGAAGTTCTGAATATCGGACATGTCGGTCATCCTGTGTCTGGTTCGTTCAGGGTGCGGACGGCGCCGCCAGCGGCCGTCCGCACTCGGGCGATCACTTGTGCTGGGAATCGAGCTTGTCGACGGTGTCGAACTCGAACTTGATCTCCTTCCAGGTTTCCATCGCAATCTTCAGCTCGGGGCTGTGCTGCGCGGCCTGGGTGAGGATCTCCTTGCCTTCGCGCTCGACGTCGCGGCCTTCGTTACGCGCCTGGACGCAGGCTTCCAGCGCCACGCGGTTGGCCGTCGCACCCGGGGCGTTGCCCCACGGATGGCCCAGCGTACCGCCGCCGAACTGCAGCACGGAGTCGTCGCCGAAGATGGTGACCAGCGACGGCATGTGCCAGACGTGGATACCACCGGAGGCCACGGCGAACACGCCCGGCAGGGAGCCCCAGTCCTGATCAAAGAAGATACCGCGGGAGCGATCTTCCGGGACGAAGGATTCGCGCAGCATGTCGATCCAGCCGAGGGTCGCGGCACGGTCGCCTTCCAGCTTGCCGACCACGGTACCGGTGTGCAGGTGATCACCGCCGGACAGGCGCAGGATCTTCGCCAGCACGCGGAAGTGGATACCGTGCTTCGGATGACGGTCGAGCACGGCGTGCATCGCACGGTGGATGTGCAGCAGCATGCCGTTGTCGCGGCACCAGTTGGCCAGGCCGGTGTTGGCGCAGAAACCGCCGGTGATGTAGTCGTGCATGATGATCGGCGCGCCGATCTCCTTGGCGAACTCGGCACGCTTGTACATCTCTTCCGGAGTCGGCGCGGTCACGTTCAGATAGTGACCCTTGCGCTCGCCGGTTTCGGCTTCGGCCTTCTCGGTCGCTTCCTGGACGAACTCGAAACGCTCGCGCCAGCGCATGAACGGCTGCGAGTTGATGTTTTCGTCGTCCTTGGTGAAGTCGAGGCCGCCACGCAGGCACTCGTACACGGCACGGCCATAGTTCTTGGCCGACAGACCCAGCTTGGGCTTGATGGTGCAGCCCAGCAGCGGCCGGCCGTACTTGTTCATCTTGTCACGCTCGACCTGGATGCCGGCGGGCGGGCCACCGCAGGTCTTCACGTAGGCGATCGGGAAGCGCACGTCTTCCAGACGCAGGGCACGGATGGCCTTGAAACCGAACACGTTGCCCACCAGGGAGGTGAACACGTTGACCATCGAACCTTCTTCGAACAGGTCGATCGGATAGGCGATGAACGCGTAGAAGGACTCGTCGTCACCCGGCACGTCCTCGATGGAGTAGGCGCGGCCCTTGTAGTAGTCCATGTCGGTGAGGAGGTCGGTCCACACCGTGGTCCAGGTCCCGGTGGAGGACTCGGCGGCCACGGCGGCTGCGGCTTCTTCGCGGTCGATGCCCGGCTGCGGGGTGATCTTGAAACATGCCAGCAGGTCGGTATCCAGCGGCATGTATTCCGGCATCCAGTAGGTTTCGCGGTAATCCTTGACACCCGCGGAGTACTTCTTGGCGGCCATGTGGCTTTCTCCTACGCGTTGGTTAATCGTGACGGTCGCCTAGGTTAGGAAGGTTAACCACTAATAACAAATAAATAATCTAGATACGACCGATTGACGTTCATCTATGGTTTCCCGGGATCCGTCGTTTACGGGTTCCCGGCGATGGGGGGCACGCGACCTTTCCCGCACGCTCCCGCTGATGAGCCGCCCGCGATTCTAGCCGAAAACCCCGGACGGTGCATGCCAATGACGACACGGTTTCGCGGACGCCGGCCTGGACTGCGACGAAGGGATAGGGGATGCGAGGGGTGACGAAGGGAAGAAACGGAGCCGCCCGGGACGCCGGGCGACTCCGGGAAGGGCCCGGGAGGTGTCAGGTGCCGCGCAGCAAGCGCACCATGGCGTCGGCGACCGCCCGCGCCGACTGCGGGTTCTGTCCGGTCACCAGGCGGCCATCAACCACCACGTGTTCCGCCCAGTCGTCGGCGGCGTCCACCTCGCCACCGCGAGCCGCCAGGCGATCCTGCAGCAGAAAGGGAACCGCGGCATCGAGACCGACGCCCTTTTCTTCGCTGTTCGTGAAGGCGGCCACCCGCCGGCCGGAGACCGCGGGGCTGCCATCCTGGAGCATGGCGCCCACCAGACAGGCCGGACCATGGCAAACCGCGCCGAGTACCTTGTCGTGCTCGAGGAATTCGACGACCAGCCGCTGGACATGCGGATTATCCGGCAGATCGAACATGGTGCCGTGCCCGCCGGGGAAGAACAGCGCTGCGTACTGCTCGTGCTGCACCGACTCGTCCAGCGGGATGGTGTCATCCAGGGCCTGTTGCGCGGTCGCCGCCGCGGGCCCGGGGTGGGCCGCCTCGAGGCTCCGCGGGTCCAGCGGAACCGGGCCGCCCCGGGGACTGGCGACCTTGATCTCGTATCCGGCCTCGCGAAACCGCTGATAGGGGTCTGCGAATTCGTCAAACCAGAGTCCGGTCGCATGCCCCGGGGCGAGCTCGTCGTGACTGGTGGTCACGATCAGGATGGTCTGCATCATGGCGCCGTCTCCTTCCGATGGTTGTCCGTGGTGGACAAACGGTGGATCGGCCACGTTCCCGCGGTTGCCTCAGCGGGCCCCTTCCTCATGGTCGGGCAGAGTGATATTGAGCTCGAGCACCTCGCAGTCCCCTTCGCGATCGACGTTCATCTGCACCGCGTCGTCGTCCACTTCGACGTATTTGCGGATCACCTGCAGCAGCTCCTGCTGCATCGCCGGGAGGTAGTCCGGGCCTGAACGCGCGGCACGTTCGCGCGCCACGATGATCTGCAGGCGCTCCTTCGCAACGTTCGCACTCTTCTGCCGTGGCTGACGGAAATAATCGAAGATGCCCATGGACTCAGCCTCCGAACAAACGGCCGAAGAAGCCCCGCTTCGGCACGTCCACGAAACGCAGCGGACGCTCCTCGCCCAGGAAGCGGCCGACGGCGTCGTCGTACGCCTGCCCGGCATCCGACTCCGCGTCGAGGATGACCGGCTGCCCCGCGTTGGAGGCATTCAGCACCGCCTGGGATTCCGGAATCACGCCCAGCAGGTCGATCGCCAGGATATCCCCCACGTCCTCGATGCTGAGCATCTCGCCGCGCTCCACCCGCTCGGGGGAATAACGGGTCAGCAGCAGGCGCCCGGGCATGGGATCGCCGCCCTGTTCGACCTTGCGGGTCTTGGAGGCGAGGATTCCCAGGATCCGGTCCGAGTCACGCACGCTGGACACCTCGGGATTGGTGACCACCACCGCCTCGTCGGCGTGATAGGCAGCCATCAGGGCACCCCGCTCGATGCCGGCCGGGCTGTCGCAGATGATGTAATCGAACTCTTCCGCCATCTCGCCGAGCACGCGCTCTACGCCATCCTCGGTCAGCGCTTCCTTGTCGCGGGTCTGCGATGCGGGAAGGATGTGCAGATTCTCGACCCGCTTGTCGCGGATCAGCGCCTGTTTCAGGTTCGCGTCACCGTTGATCACGTTGACGAAGTCATAAACCACGCGCCGCTCGCAGCCCATGATCAGGTCGAGGTTGCGCAGACCGACATCGAAATCGATCACTGCGGTCCTGTGGCCCCGCTGGGCCAGGCCGGTCGCGATCGCGGCCGAGGTCGTGGTCTTGCCCACGCCCCCCTTGCCGGAAGTCACCACTACGATACGTGCCATGTTGGCTGCGTCTCCTTGAGAATCGAGGGAAGCGGAATCCGCTCAGGACTCCGTGATGTTGAGGCTTTCGCCCGCCAGTGTCACCAGCCGGTTGTCGCCGCGCTCGGCTTCCGTGATGTCTTCGGCAATCCGGTAGTGTCCACCGATCGACAGCAGCTCGGCCTCCAGGCGGCGACAGAAGATGCGCGCGCTCACCAGCCCGCGCACTCCGGCCAGGGCGCGGCCACGCAACGGCCCCAGTACGGTGATGTGGCCGTCCGCCAGCAGCTCCGCACCGGCGGAGACCGGAGCCGTCACCAGCAGATCCCCGCCGCGTGCGTAGACCTGCTGCCCCGAGCGCACCGGCTGGTCCACCACGCGTGTCGCGCTGTGCACCGCCACCGGCGCCGCCGAAGCCGACGCCGCGGAATCACCTTCCTCCGCGGCCTCCGCGGATGGGGCCTCCCGCCGCGCACGGCCCTCGCCCAGGGCCACTTCGCCGGAACCGCCGCGGCCACCCATGGCCAGACGCGGCGGCAGTCCGGCGGCATCCGCCGCTTCAAGCGCCTGCGCCGCTTCACCGTCCTGCAGCCCGATCAGGCGAAAGCCCGCGGCCCGCACCTGCTGCACGACCGCACGCAGGGCGGCATCCCCGGCATCCGCCACCGGCTGCAGATCCAGCACAATGGGCATGTCGCGCATCAGATCGGGCGCCTCGTCGCGTCGCGCGGCGAGCATGTGGCCCAGGTTGTGCGGCTCGGCGTCGTGCACCCGCAGCACCGAGACCAGCAGCATGCGGCCCTTGAGTTCCATGGCCTGGACGGAGCTGGGGGAAGCGCTCATGCTCGGTTCCACGTTCGGAGGATGGTCGGCGTCGCCCCGGACGGGGCGGAATCGCGCATTTATAGCGTGCCGGCCCCGGGTCCGGCAAGCCTGCGCGCCATTCACCGCCGGCGCGGGCGCCCCGGGATCAGCGCCGGGGTCCGCGCAACGTAGTCGGCATAACCCGGGCGGGTCTCGTGCAGGTGCGATTCGAGGAGCGTCACCCCGGATACCCGCAGGATCAGAACGATCATCAGAACCGCCGACGGGATACCCCACCAGCCGCCTGCGGCCAGCGCCAGCAGGCCATAGCCCACCCATACCACGATCTCGCCGAAGTAGTTGGGATGCCGGCTGTAGCGCCACAGCCCCCGGTCCATGACCTCGCCACGCCGCTGCGGATCGGCGCGGAAGCGGGCCATCTGCAGATCGGCCACGGTCTCGAAGACGAAACCGAAGGCCCATACCGCGAGGCCCGCCGCCAGCAGCAGCGGCTGCATCGACTGCGCACTGACCCCCGCCAGCACCGGGAGGCCGATCACCGCCACCAGCGCACCCTGCAGACCGAAGATCGTGACCAGGCTGCGGCGCGCGAAGGCCGCATCGCTCAGCTCTCCGCGCATCGCGGTGTACCGCGTGTCCTCGCCATGGCCCCAGTTGCGCCAGGTGATGTAGGCCGACAGGCGCAGACCCCACAGGACCACCGGCACCAGCATCCACAGTCCCGCTGCCGGGAACCCGGCCATCCCCCACCACAGGACGCCGACGACGATGAAGCCGATACCCCAGAAACGATCCACCAGGCTGGCGTCGCGGCGACGCATCGCCGCGCCCCAGACCAGGGTCATCAGACCCAGCGCCGCCAGCAGTCCCCAAAGAAAAGCGACCGAAAGACTCATTCCGCGTCCCCCCGCAGCGGGCGTTCCAGCAGGGTATGCGAGACGAACCACTCACCCCCGCCGTCCCGGGCGAACAGCTCGGCGCAGGCCATGTAGAACATCCGCCAGCGCTGGAAGACCCGCGCCGCGTCCAGCGTCCGGGAGAACAGCGGCAACAGCCGCTGGCGAGCGGCATCCTGGCGTTCCAGCCAGGCGTTCAGGCTGCGCGCGTAATGTTCGCCGCCCACCCGCCACTGGTCACGTACCCGCAGATGCTCCTGGAAGTGGTGCACCAGATCCTCGGACGGCATCAGCCCGTCGCGAAAGAAGTGCCGGGCCATCCAGTCCGCGTCACCGTCGGTCTCGAAGAAATAGGCGCGGTCGCGATGGGCGAAGACATGCATGAAGAACCACCCGCCCGGCCGCAGCCAGTCATGGATGCGACGGAACAGCTCCGGCCAGTTGCGCATGTGTTCGAACATCTCGACGGAAACCACCCGGTCGAAGTCGCCGTACGGAGGACTGAAATCGTTCATGTCGGCGGTGACCACCTCCAGGTTGCTCAGACCCAGGGCGTCACGCCGACGCTCGATCGCCTCCCGTTGAGTCGTCGAGTTGGATACCGCGAGGACCGTGGACCGCGGGAACTGTTCCGCCATCCACAGCGAGAGCGACCCCCATCCGCAGCCCAGTTCCAGGATCCGCTGGCCGTCGGCCAGCCCGGCGCGCTCGGTGGTCAGCTGCAGCATCGCCGCCTCCGCTCCGGCCAGATCCTCCACGCCTTCCGGCCACCATCCGGAGGAATACTTCATCCACGGCCCCAGGCACGCCTCGAAATACTCGGTCGGCAGCTCGTAATGCTGTTCGTTGGCCGTATCAGTGGACAGAGCGACGGGCGCCTCACGCATGGCCCGTACCAGCGCCTCGCGCCGTGCACGCAGGGTCTCCGGCGACCCGCCACTCTCGCGCAGCCGCCGCCGCAGCAGATGCCGGATCCCGGCACGGATGGCCGCATCCGGCAACCAGCCGCGCTCGGCCCAGTCAATCAGTCGCTCCATCGTCCCCTCCATCTGCCGGTGCCCGGGCCGAAGGCCCCGGTCCGCAACACCATGGACCGACTGCGGCCGACCCGGTTCCGCGCGACCCGCCGATCACAACCCCGCCAGACGTCGGGTTTGACGTGACCCCGGTCACCCCTCGCCCCCCGACAGCGGTGATAGAGTGAGACCCAACGCTCAATTTCCACGTGATCATGGCCCAGACCTACCGAATCCCGCCCCGGCTGCTGCAGCGCGTCTGGACCCCGTTCATGGATGCGCTGGAAGAAAAGAACCGCGCATTCATGAACGAGCTCGACGACCGCCTGATGGACTCGGCCGAGAAGGCGATCGATTCCCAGCGCGCGCAGCAGAACATGATGCTGTCGCGGCAGATTCGCATGGCAGCGCAATCCGTGCTCGTTCAATTCCGCAGCGGACTGGCGGAACGACTGACCCCGGCACAGCCGCCCTCGGGCACGGACCCCGGCGCCGACGATGTCGGCCTCGAGCTGAGCGTGATGGATCAGGAGGCCACCGAACGCGAAGTCGCCCTGCGCAAGGTAGTCGCCGGGGCGCGCTCCGTGATGTCGGAAGAGATCGACGCCCTGGAGCAGCTCACGCGGGATTACCGGCTCGCAGCATCCCCGGAGGCGGCCCCCTGGCATCCGCATGCCCTCGGGGATGCCTTCCTTCAGGCCGTCGAAGCCGTCCCGCTGCCCCCCGAAGACTGTCTGATGCTGCTGCACTGGTTCGACCGCGACGTGGTCCGCGACCTGCAGCCGGAGATGCAGGCGCTGCTCCGTGCCTTCGGCGAAGCGGGGCTGGCTGTCCCCGAAACGGGTCCCGTGGCGCGCACGCGGAGCACCAGCGGCGGCGGAGCCACCCGGGCCGGGACAGAAGAGCCGCCAGCGCACGCCGGCCCGGCGACCACCGCGACGGCCCGGCACGAGCCGGGACCGGCCGCCCCCGCCGGCCACTGGGGCCAGTTCGGCTACGTGGTGCCGGCCGGGGAGCGCGGCATGGTCCCCGCCGAGGGCGGAGCCATGCCGCAGGGCATGCCGGGCACGCTGGCCGTGGCCACCATGGTCCAGAATGCCCCCAGCCGCGAGTCGCTGGAACCGTTCATCATGGACCTGCTGCAGGGCCTGTTCGACCTGATCCTCAAGCGCGACGATCTCAACCCGGCCCTGCGCGAACCCCTGGCCGACCTCCAGCTCCCGCTGGTGCGCATCGCCATGCGCGACAGCAGCTTCTTCCGCGACAAGCAGCACCCGGCACGCCAGATGACCGGTCAGCTGCTCAATATCGCCCTGCGCGTGGACCCCGATCTCGACCTCAAAGACGCCCGCGAACTGCCACTGGCGCGGCTGGTCGCGGAACACGTCGAGCGTCTGCGGGGTGCCGGCCTCGACAGTGCCGACGCCTACCACAGCGCGCTGCAGGCCCTGCGCGAGGATCTCGAGCAGGTCGAATCCGAGATCGAAACCGAGGCGGCCGAGGAACGTCGGGAGGCGGAACAGGAGGAGACCCGGATCGAGGTCTCCTGGCAGATGGAGACCACCGTCCACCAGACCGTGGAAACCGCCGGACGCGGCCTGCCCGACCAGGCCCGCCAGCAGCTGATGGACGCCTGGGTCCCGCTGCTCACCGCGGAGGAGACCGCCCGCGTGGCGACAGCCCCTGAATCGCAGGGCAGTACGGACGCCGCCACCGCGCCGGCCCCTGTGCAGGACGGCGGTCCGGGATCCTCTCGGGCGTCCGACGTCCCGGCCGGCGCCGCGGAAACGGGCACCACGGACGGGACCGACGACGAGACCCCGGCCGCCACCCCCGGCGAACAGCCTGCGGACACCGCCGCATCCGCCGCCGATGACAGCCAGGAAGCCGACGACGGCCGGGAGTCCCCCGCCGGTCTGGCTCTGCTGGAGGAACTGCTGCAGCTGATGCGCGAGGCGCCGGACTTCAAGTCCTCGGCGCCACTGCTGGCCCGTATCCGCGCCTATCTCGACCGGGCTCCGCTGTCGGCGGAGGAACGTGCCCGCATCAAGTCGGACCTGGTCAGCGCCCACCTGATGGCCGCCGGGCGCAAGCCAAGCCATACCGAAGAGGCGAAACCGGCGGCAGAAGAGGAACCGGCGACTGGCTCAGCCCCCGCAACGGACGGTACCGACGCCACGGACACCACGAGCCACCGCGGCCAGGCCTCCGACAGGGGCAACGAAGAACGCTCGCGCGAACGCAGCCGGCGCAGCGAGGGCCGCTCAGCGGCCAGCCCGTTCGCGACCGCAGCGCGCCTCCCGGACGACGACCCGTCACTGATGCGCGACCACGACGACGAGCACGTGGACACCGCCGACAGCCTGGAATCGGGCACCTGGATCCAGTTCACCTCGCCCGCCGGCACCCGCGTCACGCGCATGAAGCTGGTCTGGCGCGGCACCCACTCCGGGCGCTTCCTGTTCACCGATGCCGCCGGCCGCAGCAAGCGCCAGCACAGCCTCCAGGGGCTGGCCCAGGAGTTCCGCACCGGGCGCGCGCAGATCATCCCGGAAGAATCCCTGTTCGATCATCTGATGGAGCAGAAGCTGGGCACGGGGGAATCGGCCGGCGCCACCGGCTGACATCTTCCGGCTTGCCCCTACCGCGAGCCGCCCCGCGCGCAGCGAACGCTTCGCGGCCAGGGCCGCTCCTACGGCCCGTATCCCCCGCCGCCCGGGGTATGGATCTCCACCGCATCGCCCGCTTCCAGCGCACGCCGGTCGCAGCCCTGCAGGCGTTCGCGGCGCCCGTCCGCGCGGATCAGCCAGTCCTCGCCCGCGGCTGCATCGCCACCACCATACAGACCGAAGGGCGCCACACGACGGCGGTTGGCCAGCAGGGTCAGCTCCATCGGTTCATCGAAACCCAGACGGCGGATAACCCCGTCGCCGCCGCGCCACCGACCCGCACCCCCCGAACCCGCGCGCAGCGCAAAGCGCTCCACCCGCACCGGGAAGCGGCTCTCCAGCACCTCCGGGTCAGTCAGGCGCGAGTTGGTCATGTGGGTCTGCACCGCACTGGCGCCGTGGTGGCCGGGGCCTGCGCCGGCACCCCCGGCGATGGTCTCGTAGTACTGGTAACGGTCGTTGCCGAAAGTCAGGTTGTTCATCGTCCCCTGCGCGGCCGCCTGCGCCCCCAGGGCCGCGAACAGGGCGTCGGTCACCGCCTGCGAGGTCTCCACGTTCCCGGCCACCACCGCGGCCGGCGGCACCGGATTGAGCATGCAGCCCTCCGGCACCCGCAGCTCCACCGGATCCAGGCAGCCGTCGTTGAGTGGCACCGGGTCGTCCAGCAGGCAGCGCAGCACGTACAGCACCGCCGCGCGCACGATGGACACCGGCGCGTTGAAATTGTCCGCGCGCTGGGCCGAGGTCCCGTCGAAATCGATCACCAGCCGCGCATCCTCCGCCGATCCGGGCCGATCCGGGGTAACCGACACCACGATCTCCGCCCCGTTATCCAGCGTACAGCGAAAGTGGCCGGGCTCCAGTTCGGGGATCAGCCGCCGCACTGCCGCAGCCGCGTTCTCCTGCACATGCTGCATGCTCGCAGTCACCATTGCCGGCCCGCTCTCGCCCAGCAGGCGATCCAGCTCCTCCAGACCGCGCCGGTTGGCCGCCACCTGCGCCTCCAGATCGGCACGGTTCTGCGCCGGATTGCGCGCCGGCCACGGACCGGACGTCAGCAGGGTCTCCAGGATCTCGCCATCGAACTCGCCGTCGCGCACCAGCCGCACGGGCGGGATGCGCACACCTTCCTCCTCCGGAGCTGAAGAGAACGCCGGCATCGACCCCGGCGTGATCCCGCCGACATCGGCGTGATGCCCGCGCGAGGCCACGAAGTACCGCAGCACCGCCGGGGTCGCCGGATCGCTGGTGACCCCGCCCGCAGCATCCAGGAACACCGGCGTGATCACGGTGATGTCCGGCAGATGGGTCCCGCCGTTGAACGGATCGTTGAGCATGTACGCGTCACCCGGACGCAGGTCGTCGCCGAAGGCCGCCACGATCGCACGCACGCTGGCACCCATGGAGCCCAGATGCACCGGCATGTGCGGCGCATTGGCCACCAGCCGGCCGGCCCCGTCGAACAGCGCGCAGGAAAAATCCAGGCGCTCCTTGATGTTCACCGAATGGGCGGTGTTCTGCAGGGTGAAGCCCATCTGGTCGGCGATCGCCATGAAGCGGTTGTTGAAGACCTCCAGCCGCACCGGGTCGCGACGCTGCGGATCCTCGCTCCGCTTGCGATCACGCGCCCCCGCGGCGGGGTCGTGCTCCAGCACCAGCGTGCCGTCCGCGGCCATGCGGCCCCGCCAGTCCGGCTCCAGGATCACCGTGCCGGTGGCCTCGATCACGATCGCCGGGCCCTCCAGACGCATGCCGGGGCTCAGGGCCTCGCGGCGGTACAGCGGCACCTCGCACCACTGCCCTGCGGTGAACATCGACACCCGTTCCGCGCATTCCGCTTCGCCCGCCGCGGCCTCGTCATCCGCAGCGGCGCCCGCCGCTTCCGCGGGGTGCTCCGCCCCCGGCCCCACGGCCTCCACCGCGGCCACCGCCACCACCAGCTGCCGGTCCGGCGGGGCAAAGCCGTAGCGCCGACGCCAGGCCTCGGCAAACGCATGCTGCATTGCCTCCTGGCTCCCGGCCTCCACCTCCAGGGGCGAATCCGAGCCCTCCACCCGCAGCTGGATCCGCCGATGCAGTCGCAGCTGCGCGGGCTCGACGCCCTGCCCGGTCAGCTCGTCCCGGGCCCGGGCCTCCAGCTCGCCCAGCGCCGCCTCCAGCCGCGCCGCGCCATCGCCGTCCAGCGGACATTCCAGGCTCGCCTCGTGCAGCGCCCGCAGCTCGGCCAGGCCCATGCCGAAGGCCGACAGCACCCCGCCCAGCGGATGCAACAGCACGTGCCGCATGCCCAGACGCTCGGCGACCCGGCAGGCATGCTGCCCGCCGGCCCCGCCGAAGCAGACCAGCGCATAACCGCCGACGTCGTGCCCGCGCTGCACCGAAATCGTCTTGATCGCGCGCGCCATGTGTTCCACCGCGATCTCCAGCAGGCCTTCGGCCAGCGCCTCGGGCGACGGGGGCTCGTCCTGGGTCGCCCCCACCTCGGCCGCCAGCGCGGCAAAGCCCTCCGCCACCGCCCCGGCATCCAGCGGCCGGTCGCGATCCGGCCCGAACACCGCCGGGAAATACTCGGGCCGCAACCGTCCCAGCTGCAGATTGCAGTCGGTGACCGTCAGCGGACCGCCCTGACCGTACGCCGCCGGACCCGGCTGCGCCCCGGCCGACTCCGGCCCCACGCGCAGGCGCATGCCGTCGAACCGGCAGATCGACCCGCCGCCGGCCGCCACGGTGTGGATGTCCAGCATCGGTACGCGCAGGCGGACCCCGGCCACCTCGCTCTCCTGACGCCGCTCCAGCTCGCCCGCCAGATGCGCCACGTCGGTAGAGGTCCCGCCCATGTCGAAGGTAATCAGGCGCTCGAAGCCCAGCGGGCCCGCGGTGCGCAGCGCCCCGACGATGCCACCGGCGGGACCGGACAGCACCGCATCGCGCCCGCGAAAGCGTTCGCCATCCACCAGTCCGCCGGAGGACTGCATGAAGCGCAGCGGCACCGTCCCCAGCTCGGCGGTCACCTGTCGTACGTAGCGTCGCAGCACCGGCGACAGAAAGGCGTCCACCACCGCGGTCTCGCCGCGCGGCACCAGCTTGATCAGGCCGCTGACCTCGTGGCTGGCGACCACCTCCTCGAAGCCCAGCTCGCGCGCCAGCTCGGCCACCGCCTGCTCGTGCGCCGGGAAGCGGTAGCCGTGCACGCAGGCCACCGCCAGCGCGCGATAGCCGTCCGCCCGCGCCGCCTGCAGGCGCGACCGCAGGGCGTCCAGATCGGGCGCGCGCAGCACCCGTCCGGCGGCATCCACGCGCTCGTCCACCGGTTCCACCCGGTCGTACACCGGGACCGGCAGGCGGATGTCGCGCGCGAACAGCTCCGGGCGCGCCTGATGCCCGATGCGCAGCGCGTCCTCCAGGCCCGCGGTGATCACCAGCACCACCGGCTCGCCCTTGCCTTCCAGCAGGGCGTTGGTGGCCACCGTGGTGCCCATGCGCACTTCGTGTATGCGCGCCGCCGGCACCGGTTCGCCCGGCGCGAGCCCGAGGAGGTCGCGGATGCCCTGCACCGCCGCGTCGGCGTACGCCTCGGGGTGCTCCGACAGCAGCTTGTGCGAATGCAGCCGGCCCTCGGGGTCGCGCCCCACGATGTCGGTGAAGGTGCCACCGCGGTCGATCCAGAAATCCCAGGCCCGCGTATCCGCGTGCCGGCCGCGGGCTTGTGCGTGATCGTCGCCGCCCGCCATCATTGCGCCCCGAACTCGCCGCGCCGCGGCCGGTCGCAGGACCACCCGCCCACACATCGCAGGGAAACGCAGACCCCCATGGATCCCGTCACCCACGCCAGTCTCGGTGCCGCCGTCGGCGGCCTCGTCCTCGGTTCACGGCTGGGCCGCAAGGCCCTGGTACTCGGCGCGCTGGTCGCCCTGATTCCGGATCTCGACATCCTCATAGCTTACGGTGATGCGGTCTCCGATTTCACCCTGCACCGCGGGTTCAGCCATTCGATCCCGGTGCTGTTGCTGTTCTCGCTGGCGGCCGCCGGGCTGGCCTCGCGGATCCCGGCGACCCGCGACATCGGCTTTGCCCGCTGGTGGTGGTTCTTTGCGCTGGTCCTGGTCACCCATGTCCTCAACGATGCCCTGACCACCTACGGCACCCAGATCCTCTGGCCGCTGCCAGTCGACCCGGTGGGGACGGCCTCGATCTTCGTGATCGACCCGCTGTACACCCTGCCGCTGCTGATCGGGGTGATCGTCGCGGCCTTCTGGCGCTTCGCGCCGCGGGCGCTGGTGGCCGGGCTGGTGCTTTCCACCGCCTACGCCGGCAGCGGCCTGGCCCTGCAGGCGTGGCTGGACCGTCACATCCAGCCCGCGCTGGCCCAGGCCGGACTGGAGGACCAGCCCCGGCTGGTCCAGCCCACCCCGTTCAACATGCTCGTGTGGCGGGTCACGGTGCTCGACGGCAACCACTTCCACGAGGCCTGGGTCGGGATCTTCGACCAGCCGATCCGTCCCGATTTCGAGACCTTCCGCCGCGACCCGCACGGACTCGAAGAAGCCGCCATGGAACTCGAAGACGGCCGGCGCCTGCGCGAGTTCAGCGGCCCGTTCCTGCGCTTTCACGCGCAGTACGACGAGGACCGTCCGCCGCGCCTGGTCGCCACGGACATCCGCCTGGGCGGTCCCGGCTACTTCCCCTTCGGCTTCGCCATCGCCGAACGCGAAAACGGTGAATGGCAACCGATCAGCAGCGAACGGGTGCGCGAGGAAGGGCCGCTGGACGACGCCCTGCACGCGCTGGCGCGGCGCGCCTTCCAGCCCGATCGCATTGGCTGCATGGGCGATCTGGCCGGGCCGGAGTACTTCGTGACCAATCCTCCACCGCGCTGCCGCATGCGCATGGGTCTCCCCGGCGCCCACCCCGGCGATCCGATCCGGCCGCGCCGCTGATCCCTGCAGCGGCTGCGAGCTCTTGAGCCTGGCGCCCGGGCGGAGTAGCGTTCGGCCCATGCTGTTTTCCGAACTCACCTCCGACGGCGTCACCTATCGCATCACCGGGCATGCCCCCGGGGCGATCGGGATCAACGATGTCGGCTATCACGCCAGTCTGATCGTGCGGCCGCGCTCGCTGCATGCGGACTGGCCAGTGCGCGCGGCCGGCGAACTGGACCTGGCGGCACTGGGCCCGGTCCTGGAAGAGCCCCCGGAGGTCCTGCTGATCGGCACCGGCGAGGTCAGCCGCTTTCCGCCGCGCGAGCTGCGCCGCGAACTGCAGCGGCGCGAGCTGGGGGTGGAGATCATGGACACCGCGGCGGCCTGCCGCACCTACAACCTGATCATGGCCGAAGGGCGCGACGTGGCCGCAGCATTGATCGTGGAACCGGCAGAAGCCTCCGCCGGCGATTGAGTCGATGCCCAACCGGGCTCGGGAGCCCGGCGGCACTCAGGACCCGGGAAGCACCTCGTCACCCTTCATCCCGCGCGATTCCAGCAGCCTCCGCAGTCGCTTGAGCGCATCCATCTGGATCTGGCGCACGCGTTCGCGCGTGACCCCGATCTCCGCGCCGACCTTCTCCAGCGTGGAGCGCTCGAAGCCGTGCAGACCGAAACGGCGCACCAGTACCTCGCGCTGCTTCTCGTCGAGCTGACCCAGCCATTCCTCCACCAGATCCTGGATGTCCTGATCCTCGAGGATGGACGAGGGTTCCACCGCATTCACGTCGGCGAGGATGTCGGTCAATGAGCGATCACCATCCGGCCCCGGCGGCAGGTCCATGGAGGTCGAGGGTTCGGACATCGCCCGCAGTTTCTGGATCTCGGCCACCGGCTTTTCCAGGCGCGCGGCCAGTTCCTCTTCACTGGGGTCGCGCCCCAGCTCCTGGGCCAGTTCGCGCGCCACCCGCGTATGGGTACGCAGTTCCTTGGACACATGCACCGGGATGCGGATGGTGCGCCCCTGGTTCATCAGGGCGCGTTCGATGGTCTGACGGATCCACCAGGTGGCATAGGTGGAAAAGCGGAAACCGCGCTCGGGATCGAATTTCTCCACCGCATGCATCAGCCCGAGGTTGCCCTCCTCGATCAGATCCAGCAGCGGCAGGCCGCGATTGAGATAGCGCCGGGCGATCTTCACCACCAGACGCAGATTGCATTCGATCATGCGCCGCCGGCCGGCCTCGTCTCCCTGGCGTGCCAGGCGCGCGTAATGCCGTTCCTCGTCCGGCGTCAGCAGGGGGCGGAACTCGATGTCGCGCAGGTAGAGCTGGATGGCGTCCAGCTCCGCGGGGCGCGCATCGCGCAGGGTGCGCGGACGCACCGGAACCTCGTCCTCGGGCGTTCCCGCCTCGACCGGGTCGGGGGCTTCTTCCGGGGGGACCACACCGTCCTCGACCCGTTCTTCTTCCGCCGGTTCATGCAATGCCGGCTCCTCCAGAGGAGATTCCGGATCCTCGCCTTCACGGCCGTCGAGATCGGCCGGGTACCGGGGGTCGCTCATGCGTGATCCTGCCAGTCGATTGCTCGGTTCAACGATCCGGAAGGTAGCCCGCCGGGTCAACCGGCGAGCCGTCCACGCGGATCTCGAAATGCAACATCGGCCGGTCCGTCCCCGATGCACCCAGGCGCGCGATCGGATCGCCGCCTTCCACCGTGTCGCCTTCTTCGACCAGCAGCTCGTCGTTGTGTCCGTAGGCCGACAGAAAACGCTCGTCGTGACGCACGATGATCAGACGACCATACCCCACCAGACCGCCACCTGCATAGACGACCTCGCCGCTGCGCGCGGCCCGCACCGGATCCCCCGGCTCGCCACCGATACCCAGCCCTCGTCGGGTGCTGGAGCTGTCGGAGAAGGCACGCACCACGTCACCATCGGCCGGCCACACCCATTCGCCGTCACCGCTCGGGGCCGGCCGCGGCTCGGGTTCCGGCTCGGGTTCCGGGGCGGACGCGGGCTCGTCACCGGTGCCGGAAGGGCGCCCCCGCTCGCTCGATGAAGCCCCGGATCCGCTCGCCGTTTCGCGCGATGGCACCGGGGGCGGCGACGAACGCGCCGGACCGGTCAGGCGCAGGCGCTGGCCGGGATGAATGACATAGGGCGCACCGATCGCGTTGCGTCGTGCCACCGCCCGCCACTCCAGCCCGTAGCGGCTGGCAATGCTGTACAAGGTTTCACCGCGCGACACGGTATGCGTATCGGGAACCCGGGAATCGCCCGGCGTGCGCAGCGCACATCCGCTCACGGCCGCCACCAGCAGGGCCGCCAGCAACACGAAAATCAGGCCGCGCAGCACCCTCTCGTGCATGCTCACTCCAGGGCCAGATACACCGCGATGGCCACCACGAGCACGCCGATCCCGGCCCAGCCGATGCGTTCCATGTAGGGGCGCAGATGGCGCTCGGCGCGCGGCCCCGCCCAGGCCATGAACAGGGCCACCAGAAAGAAACGCGCACCGCGCCCCAGCAGCGAGGCGAGCACGAACGGCAGCCACGCCATGGCCAGGGCCCCGGCGGTGATGGTGAAGAGCTTGTAGGGAAGCGGCGAGAACCCCGCCACCAGCACCACCCACACCCCCCAGGTGGCGAACCAGTCCTCGGCCTGCGCGAGCTCCGCGGCGTAGCCGATGTCCCGCAGCCACGGGCCCAGCGACTCGAACGCCAGCCAGCCGGCGAGGTAACCCAGCACCCCGCCGATCACCGAGGCAACCGTGGTCAGGGCGGCCAGATACCAGGCCCGCGCCGGCGACGCGGCCGCCATGGGCGCAAGCATGACATCCGGCGGCGGGAACGGCAGCACGAACGATTCCACCAGGGAGAGACCGGCCAGGTAGCGGGGTGCATAACGGTGACGGGACCACCCCATCACCCGATCATAAACCGGCTCGAACAGTTTCATCGCGGCGCGATTCCGGACACGTCGCTACTGCTCCGCGCCCGGGAGCATGGGCACGAACATCACCCCGTCGAGGACATCGCGGACGAACGCATCCTCGGTGCGCGTATAGCGGACCAGATGCTGACGACCGTCCGCGCTCTCCACCGGGGCCACCAGACGCCCGCCGGGAGCCAGCTGGGTGAGCAGAGTCTCGGGCACCTCACGCGGAGCCGCGGTGAGAATGATCCCGTCAAACGGTGCGCGCTCGGGCCAGCCCTCCGCCCCGTCGCCGTGGCGCAGGTTCACGTTGTTGATGCCCAGCCGGCTGAGCAGCTCGCGCGCGCTGCGGGTCAGCGCCTGAATCCGCTCGATCGAGTACACCCGGTCGACGATCTGCGCCAGCACCGCCGCCTGATAACCGGAACCCGTGCCGATCTCGAGCACGGTGCTCACCGGCCCGCCCTCCAGCAGGGCCTCGGTCATGCGGGCGACGATGAACGGCTGGGAGATGGTCTGGCGGTGCCCGATGGGCAGCGCGATGTTCTCGTAGGCGCGGTGGCTCAGCGCGTCCTCCACGAACAGGTGCCGGGGCACGCTGCGGATGGCCTCCAGCACCCGCGGATCGCGGATACCCTGCTGCTCGAGGATCCGGACCAGGCGGTCGCGCGCCCGCCCCGAGGTCAGCCCGGCACCCGAGGCGTCGCTCACCATGGTGTACCTCCCTGGTGGTGATCCCCCGGCGCGGCACCCTCCAGCCAGCGCCCGACGGTGTCGATCGCGTCGTAACGAGTGAGGTCCACCTGGATCGGCGTGATCGAGACGTAGCCCTCGCGCACGGCATGAAAATCGGTCCCGGGACCGGCATCCTGCTCCGGCCCTGCGGGACCCACCCAGTAGATCTCCCGCCCGCGCGGATCCTGGTCGGCGACCATGGGTTCGGCGCGATGGCGGTTCCCCAGGCGGGTGGTCTGCACGCCCTGGATCGACTCGAACGGAATATCCGGGACGTTCACGTTGAGGATGGTCGCCGCCGGCAGCGGGACCTGCCGCAGCCGATCCAGCAGATCCAGCACCACGCGCGCCGCGGTGTCGTAATGCCGCAGGTCGGTCCCCACCAGCGACACCGCGATCGATGGCAGGCCAAGGAAGCGACCCTCCATGGCTGCGGCCACGGTCCCGGAGTACAGCACGTCGTCGCCCATGTTGGCCCCGGCATTGATGCCGGAGATCACCAGATCCGGCTCCTCCTCCAGCAACCCCGTCAGCGCCAGATGCACGCAGTCGGTGGGTGTACCATCGACCTGCACACCGGCGTCGCCCACCGATCGGGCGTGCAGCGGCCGCACCAGCGTCAGGCTGTTGCTGGCGCCGCTGCGGTCGCGGTCCGGTGCCACTACCCGGACCTCGGCCACCGTTCGCAGGTGGCCGGCCAGGCACTGGATGCCGGGGGCATGGATTCCATCGTCGTTACTGACCAGAATGCGCATTCGGGAGCCGGAGGCTTTGAAAGGGTCTTCAATATACTGGAAACGGCTTCGGGACATGCAGTTTCCTGCCTGTGCCGGAGCCTCGGAAAGCGAGTATCCTGCCATGAATTCCGGGGACGGTCCCAGCGATTTCGACGAGTTTCTGCGTGCGGTGGGCCCGGTACGCCGGATTCACAGCGACCGCGCGGAGAAGGACACGCCGCGCCCGCCCGCCCGCGCGGCCCAGCGCGACCGCGACGAGGAACAGGCCCGGCGCGACTGGATGAGCGACCCGCTGGAATTCGGCGACCTCCAGCCCGGCGACGAGCTGCGTTTCAGCCGCGCGGGCATCAGCCAGCGGGTGTTCCGCAAGCTGCGCGGCGGCCATTACCGGATTCAGGACGAACTGGACCTGCACGGCCTGTTCGCCGACGAGGCACGCCAGGCGGTGGCCGGTTTCATCGACGAGGCGCGCGCGGATGACCGCCTGTGCGTGCGCATCATCCACGGCAAGGGCCAGCGCTCGAGCCCGCGGGGCCCGGTCCTCAAGGGGCTGACCGACCACTGGCTGCGCCAGCGCGACGACGTGCTCGCGTTCTGTTCGGCACGTCCGGCGGACGGTGGCACCGGCGCCGTATACGTCCTGCTCAAGAAACGCCGGGATTCGTCCTGAGTGACACCGGTATCGCCCGCGAACATTAGCACTGAACGGCGTGTTGATTTAGATCAAGTCCAGAGTTACCGTGACCGTTATCAGCGGATTGCCGCAGCCGCATGCCGCCCGGGTTGCAATCCCGCACCGGCTGCGAGACCATCCTGTACAAGCCTTGTACAATGAATGCATCCAAAGGCAACGGAAACTGCGACGAAGAGGTCCTGCTCATGAATCACTGGAAACTTGCCCCCATCGCCCTCGGCATCGCGGCCCTCGCCGCAGGCTGCTCCAACAACGAGGCGACCACGACCGCCGAAGAACCGGCAGCCACCGAGGTCAGCGAAGAGGAAATCGAACAGCGCGCCATGGAGAGCCGTGAGGCCATCCAGCAATTCGCCAGTACCCTGCAGGGCGAACTGATGAGCGCGATGGAAACCGGCGGCCCCACCGAGGCCATCCAGGTCTGCAACGAGGTGGCCCCGGAGATCGCCGCGGACATCTCCGCCGACACCGGCTGGGACGTCGGGCGCACCAGCCTCAAGCTGCGCAACCCCGACAACGCCCCGGACGAGTGGGAGCGCGCGGTGCTGGAAAGCTTTGACGCCGAAGTCGCTGCCGGCACCCCGGCCGACGAAGTCGCCCCGTCGCACGAAGTGATCCAGACCGAGGATGGCGCGCGGTTCCGGTTCATGGCGGCGATCCCGACCGGCAGCCAGTGCCTGGCCTGCCACGGCGAGGACATCGACTCCGACATCAAGCACGCGCTGGAACGTCTCTATCCGGAAGACGAGGCCACCGGCTACCAGGCCGGGCAGGTGCGCGGGGCATTCACCATCACCCAGGAGATGTAACACTCTCCGGCAATGGCGATACGAGAAGGGCCGCATCAGTGATGATGCGGCCCTTTCTTTTTGCATCCCGCCCCCAGAACAAACCGAATTCCTGCAGGGACAAAGGGACAAACAAGCGGCTTTATGACAGTCTGTAAAGTTGACGGATGGAACCTATAGAATCGAAGACATGACGCGAACCATTGATGCCGAGCTGCTCGCCCTCGCGGTCGACGCCTCCAACGACGGCGTGGTGATTGCCGAACGCGAAGGCAACGACAATATCCTGATCTACGTGAATCGCGCGTTCGAGGAGCTCACCGGGTATCGTTCCGAGGAGATCCTCTACCGCGATTGCCGTTTTCTGCAGAACGACGACAACGACCAGGATGCCGTGCGCGAAATCCGCGCCGCGCTGGACGAGGATCGCCCCTGCCGCGTGACCCTGCGCAACTATCGCAAGGATGGCTCGCTGTTCTGGAACGAGCTGTCGCTGACGCCCATCTTCAACGACGAAGACCGGCTGACCTACTACATCGGGATCCAGAAGGACATCACCGCGCGCGTCGAGGCCGAAGAACGCGCCGAACGTGCGGAGCGTCAGCTGGCCCGCTCCGGCTAACCCCCCCAGCAACCCCGAAGTGCCCCGGAGTGCTCCGGAGTGATCCGGGGGTCAGTCCCCGGCCGACGTGCGCATCAGGGCCTCCACCACACTCGTGGCGTATTCCCCCGGGCCCAGTTCCAGCTGCAGACGCAGCACCCGCGATGTCTCCCATTCCCACCCCATGGATCGCGGCACCAGACGCAGCGCCCGGCGCGCGGCCTTCAGACCCTCGGCCTCCAGGCCACGGGCCAGCACCTCGTGCTGCGCGGCCACCGCATCTTCCAGCTCGCGCACCTCGCCCCCGGTGCCCGGATCCCCGCGCCCCCACAGCGGCCCGGTGGGATGCACGTCGAGCCGCGCGGCGCGCGCCTCCAGCTCCGCATCCACCGTATCCGCGGTGAACACGCTGCCGCTGCCGTCGAGGTTGACCCGCTCGCCCGGCAGGATGCGATCCCAGTCGCCACGGCGCACGCGCTCGGCCAGTACCGCGTTGAACAGTTCCGCGCGCGCCGCGGACAGCAGCAGGCTGCGCTGATTGCGCCCGCGCGGACGCCGACCGCCGCCCAGCCAGGCGTACGCCCGCTCGCGGTTGGCATGCCCGAAGCGCTGTTCGCCGAAATACGCCGGCACGCCGCCGGCGCGGATCCGTTCCAGGACCTGCTCGGCCATGTCGCCATCGCCCTCCAGCTCGCGCAGGCGCAGGGTGAAGCGATTGCCCGCCAGGTGCCCGGTGCGCAGCTTGCGCGCATGCCGGTCGTGGCGGCAGATGCGCAGCCAGGCGTCCGCGGCGATCGCATCGCCGGGTTCCGGCACCGTCCATGACGCCGGATCGACCTCCGGCGCGCAGGCCACGCTGAACCACTGCCGGGTCACGGCATGACGATCCTTGCGCCCGGCGTAGCTGACCGCGCCGCGCCCCACACCCGCGGCCCGCGCGATCCACACGGCCACGTCCTCGGTGTTCAGACCGCGCTTTTCGATCTCCAGCCACAGATGCTCGCCCGCGCCCTCCGGCAGGGTGGCCGGGAGCTCCTCCACCCGGAAATCCTCCGCACTCGCCTTCAGCCGGCCCTGCAGCGGGGCCTCCCAGGGCCACACCGGGGCATTCCCGGGCGCGGTCACGGGCTCGCCGCCGGTCGTGCCACGTCATCGCGCAGATAGACCGGCTGCGCATCCGCCGGATCCACCCCCTCGCCGCGTTCCCGGGCGTCCACCGCCAGCAGGGCCAGGTCAAACGCGTCCGGCAGGGCATCGGGGTCCACGCGCTCCGCAGGCAGTCCGCATTGACCGGCGAGTTCGGGGAAGGCACGAAAGCCGGTCCCCAGCCCCAGACGTTCGCCCGCCGGCCACTGCGGCACCACCGCCTCCGGCGGCGCCACGGCCTCCGGCGCCGGCAGGACCCGCTCCCCCGCCACCGGGCACAGGCTCCAGTAGACCTCGCCCATGCGCGCGTCCAGCGCCGCCAGCACCGCCGCCGGGGCCGGCTCCGGCGCCAGCCGCAGGCCCTGCTGGGCCAGCACCTGCAGCGAGGATACCGGGACCACCGGGCAATCCAGGGCGAACGCCAGGCCCTGCGCCACGCCCAGCCCCAGCCGCACCCCGGTGAAGGCCCCCGGACCGCGTCCCACCGCCACCGCATCCAGCGAATGGCGGTCGATCCCGGCCTCCGCCAGCAGGGTCTCGACCTGCCCCAGGATCAGGTCACCGTGACGCTGCGGTGCCCGCTCCGACAGCGAGTACAGTTCGCCGTCCACCCACAGGGCGGCGGAACAGCGTTCGGTGGCGGTGTCGATGGCGATCAGGCGCATGCGTGGCGCTCCCGGGCCTGTTGCAGAAAGTCCAGCGCCGCCCGCGGGCGGGTCGCCTCGTGGAATGGCGGCAGGCTGTTGAGAAAGCGCTTGCCGTAGGGCTTGCCGTCGATGCGCGGATCGCACAGCGCGAGGATGCCGGTGTCCGAACCGTCGCGGATCAGACGGCCGGCGCCCTGCTTCAGGGCCAGCACCGCCTGCGGCAGGCTGAACTCCATGAACGGGTGCCGGCCCTCGGCTTCCAGCGCCGCGGCGCGGGCCTGCAGCACGGGATCGTTGGGCGCGGCGAACGGCAGGCGGTCGATCACCACCACCGACAGCCCGGTCCCGCGGATGTCGACGCCTTCCCAGAAACTGTGCGCGCCCAGCAGCCAGGGCCGTTCGGCGGCGCGGAAACGCTCCAGCAGCTCGCCACGCGACTGCTCCCCCTGCACCAGCAGTTCGCGGTCCTCCGGCAGATGCTCGCGCAGCAGGGTCGCGGCCTCCTGCAGTGCGCGATGGCTGGTGAACAGGAAAAATCCGCCGCCCGGTCCGTCCTTCAGCAGCGGCCAGGCCCAGCGCAGGCAGGCACGGGTGTAATCCGGCGCGTTGGGGTCCGGCAGCGGCGGATCCGGGCGCAGCAGACAGGCCTGACGCGCGAAGTCGAACGGGCTGTCCAGACGCGCGGTGGCGACGTCTCCGGGCAGCCCCAGGCGGCGCGCCGCGTGGGTGAAGTCCTCGCCCACCGCCAGGGTCGCCGAGGTAAAGATCCAGGCCGCCGGGCGCGCCGCGCGCCGCTGCGCCAGAGGGCGTGCGGCATCCAGCGGGGTGCGGTGCAGGGTCAGGCTCTGGCGGAAGCGCTCCAGCCAGGCGACGGTGTCTTCGGTATCCTCGCGCCACGCCGACAGCCGCTCGCGCAGCAGCTCGCAGCGCGCGCGCAGCTGTTCCAGTCCGGGCGCCCGCGGCGCCGCGACCTGGAGGGCGTCGTGCAGCCAGCGCAGCGCGTCGTCCAGGGCGTCCAGCTTCGGGCCCAGCGCGCCCTCGGGGTCGGCATCCTCCAGACTGGCGCGCCCTTCGTGCCCCTCGGTCACCTCGAGCAGCCCGCCCGCCGCGGCCTCCACCTCGGCCACGCGCTGGCGCATGTCGGTCATCTCCGGGGCATGCTGCTCCTGCTCGCGGCGCGTGTCGCGCGCCAGTTCGCGCAGGGCCCGCGTGCTCAGGGCCACGCCGAAGAACGCCCCGGCGATCTCCGGCAGCTGATGCGCCTCGTCCACGATCACCGCGTCGACCTCCGGCAGCAGCTCGGCGAAGCCCTCTTCCTTCAGCGCCATGTCCGCCAGCAGCAGGTGGTGGTTGACCACGATGACATCCGCCTCCTGCGCCCGGCGCCGCGCACGCACCACGAAGCAGTCATCCAGATGCGGGCATTCGTTGCCCAGGCAGTTGTCCACCGTCGAGGTCACCTGCGGCCACAGCGGCGAGTCCTCGGCCAGCAGGCCGGACTGGCTGAGATCCCCGCTGTCGTCGGTACGCGCCATGGCCTGCAGCTCCTGCAGGGTATGCAGGCGCTCGGCCCGCGCGCCGGCGCCGGTGGCCCCGGAAGCCTCGGCCTCCGCGACCTCCAGCCGGTAGTGGCACAGGTAGTTCGAGCGCCCCTTGAGCAGCGCGGTCTTCGGCTGATAGCCCAGCGCGCCGCAGACCACCGGGAGGTCCCGATGGTAGAGCTGGTCCTGCAGGGTCTTGGTGCCGGTGGAGATCAGCGCCCGCTTGCGCCGCTGCAGGACCGGGACCAGATAGGCATAGGTCTTGCCGACCCCGGTGGCGGCCTCCACCAGCAGGGCCGATGGCGCGGTGGCCACGCCTTCCTCCACCGCCGCGGCCATCGCCTGCTGCGGTTCGCGCGGCCGGAACCCGGGGACCGCCTCGGCAATGTCACCGCCCGGGCTCAGGGCCCGCACGGCCGGCGACTCCGCGGATTCAGACACGTTCGCCTCCGAGCGCACGCAGGGCCTCGCGCGCCTCGCGCGCGCCCTGCGTATCGCCCCGGCCCTCGCGCGCCTGCAGGATCACGGTCCAGTTCTCCCGCTCCAGGGCGCGGTCGCCAGCGGCCATGCCCAGCGAACGCTGCGCCAGCCGCTCGGCCTGATCAAAGTCACGCTGTTCCAGCCGCACCGCGGCCAGGCGCTGCCACAGCCGGGCATCCCGCGGCGCGATGCGCAGGGCCCGCTCCAGCAACTGGCCGGCGCGTGCCAGATCGGCATCCGCGCGCGCCTGCTCGGCGCGCTGCGCCAGCCCCGATGCGGCGCTGTCCACCCCGGCCGCCAGCTCCGGATCCTCGGCCGCCCCGGGCTCGACCTCCAGGACCCCGGGTTCGGGCACATCGGTCGCGGGTTCCTCCGGCGCGGGCCGCGGCTCCGGGGTCGCACAGCCGGCCAGGATCGCGAGCACGGCACAACCGGCCAGCAGCCGCAGCGCGCGCGGGGTGCGGTGCACGGAAAGTTCGCCTTGTCGCAGCTTCATCATCATGGGATACGCTCGCTCAATCCTGGTTGCGGAACATGCGACCGAACCAGCCGCCGGCGTCGCCGTCCGCCTCGCCCTCGCACTCGGCCACCGCCTCGGGGGCCGAATTCTGCCAGAAGGGCAGGCGCCTGACGCGTTCGCAGGCGTGATCCTCGTCCACGATCCGTGCCCCGGACTCCAGGTCGATCTCGTGATATTCGATGGAAGGATGCCGACCGTCCTCGATCGATCCACCCGGCAGCTCCCCCATGATGCCGGCCCAGACCGGCGCCGCCCCGGAACCACCGGTCAGGCCGGTCGCCCGATTGTCGTCCATGCCCAGCCAGACCACGCCCACGTGGCGATCGTCGTACCCGGCGAACCAGGCATCACGAAAATCGTTGGTGGTCCCGGTCTTGCCCGCCAGGCGGCGCTGCGGCAGGCGCTGACCAATCACGCGACCGGTGCCGTCCACCGTCACGTCATGCAGGGCCTCGCCGAGCAGACGCACGGCGCCGTCCGGCACCGCGCCGCGCAGTTCCAGCCCGTAGTGCGACAGGACCTCGTCGTCGGCATCCAGGACGTCGCGGATCGCGCGCGTGCCGGTGGCATAACCGCCGCTGGCCAGTCCCTGATAAAGCCCCGCCACCTGCAGCGGGGACAGCTCCAGTGCGCCCAGCGCCAGCGAGGGGTTGGGGGCCGGGGTGGCCTGCAGCCCGAAGGTCTGCAGGATCTCTACCAGCTGGGAGACTCCCATGCGATCGGCCAGGCGCACCGTGGGCACGTTGTAGGACTGGACCAGCGCCTCCCAGGCCGTGACCTCGCCCCGATGTTCACGGTCGAAATTGCGCGGGGTCCAGGGCTCCCCGTGCGCCAGCTGCAGGGTCACAGGCCGGTCCTCCAGCAGGCTCGCCAGGGTGTAGCGCCGGGGGTTGGTCAGCGCCGCGAGGTAGACGAACGGCTTGACCAGCGAACCGATCTGGCGGCGCGCCTCCACCGCCCGGTTGAACCCCGGATACGCCGGGTTACGGTCCCCGACCAGTGCCAGCACCTCGCCGGAGCGCGCATCGGTCACCACCGCGGCGGCCTGCAGATCCTCCGCATGTTCGCCGGCCCGCGGGGCCACCGCCGCCACCTCTTCGCGCACGCGCTCCTCCACCGCCAGCTGGATCACCGGGTCCAGCGAGGTAAAGATCCGCAGCCCGTCGGAGCGCAGGTCCTCGTCGGCGTATTCGGCGCGCAGCTCGCGGCGCACCAGATCGAGGAATGCGGGGAAGCGGCTGCCGCCGGGCATCGCCGGCGAGACATCCAGTGGCATGCCACGGGCCGTCGCCACAGTGTCCGCGTCCGCCAGCCCCGTCTCGTGCATCGCGTTCAGCACGCGGTCGCGACGCGCCCGGGCCCGCTCCGGATGGCGGCGCGGGTCGTAGTAGCTGGCCCCGCGCGCCAGCCCCACCAGCAGGGCCAGCTGATCCAGGCGCAGTTCGTTCAGCGGGCGCTGGTAATAGAACCGGGCCGCCTGCCCGAAACCATGGATGGCACGTTCGCCGGCCTGCCCGAGAAACACCTCGTTGACATAGGCTTCGAGGATGGCTTCCTTGGAGTAGCGATGCTCCAGGATCAGGGCCATCACCGCCTCGTTCAGCTTGCGCGACAGGGTCTGTTCGCGGGTGAGGTAGAAGTTCTTGACCAGCTGCTGGGTCAGCGTACTGCCTCCCTGCACCGTGCGGCCGGCGCGCAGATTGGCCCAGGCCGCGCGGGCGATGCCGGCCGGGTCCACCCCGCGATGTGACATGAAACGCCGGTCCTCGATCGCGATCAGGGCACCGATCAGTGCCGGCGGGACCTCGTCAAGATCCACCACCACGCGGTCTTCCCCGTGCGTCGGGTAGATGCTGCCGATCAGCAGCGGCTCCACCCGCATCAGGTCGACCGCGTCGCCCGTCTCGCGATCCGTGATCGAGCGCACATGGCCACGGTCCATCTGCACCCGCACGGAACGCGCCGGCTCGGGCCCGTCGCCAAAGGTGAACGGGCGCGTGGTCAGGGCCACCGTGCCGTCGTTGACCGCGTATTCCCCGGCCCGGGCGCCCTGGCCGCTTCGCTGATAATTCAGCGCCTCCAGCTCCGTCACCAGGCGCTCGCGGTCCAGGCGCCGACCGGGATACAGCTCCAGCGGCCGCGCATACACCCGCGCCGGCAGGGCCCAGCGCTGACCTTCGAACTGCGCGCGAATCTCGCGATCCAGGTTCTGCACATACAGCACGCCCACGCCGGCACCGGCCAGCAGCAGACCGAGCAGGGTCCAGGTGCCGGCACGCAGCACGCGGCGCAGCCAGCCGCCGGCGGGGCGGCGCTTGCGCGAAGATCGGGAGCGGGAGGAACGCGGCATGGCTCTCGCGGTCTGCAACAGGGACGGGTGAACACGGGCATCTCGCCCGCAACTCGCACAATGATAACCTGACCCGGGGCAACATTGATGGAGGCCGCATGACCGCGCTGGACGAGCAGCACCGCATTCTCACCCGGCTGATCGAGAGCGGGGCGTTCCCCGATGGCGGTCCGGCCGAACGGATCCGGCGCATCGAAACGCACATCTCCACGGTGATCCTGGCCGGGGACTGGGCGTGGAAATTCAAGAAACCGCTGGACCTGGGCTTCCTCGACTTTTCCACCCTGCAGGCGCGCCGCCATTTCTGCGAGACGGAGCTCGAGATCAACCGCCGGCTGGCGCCGGAGATCTATCACGAGGTCGCCAGCATCAACGGCGACCCCGAACACCCGGTGATCAACGGTACCGGCGAAGTACTGGAATACGCGGTACGCATGCGCCGCTTCGACCGCGAACGCCAGCTCGACCGGCTGCTGGAGCGCGGCGCCCTGCCGCCCGAGGCGATGGACGAGCTGGGCCGCTACATCGCCCGCTTCCACGAGAGCGTCGAACGCACCGATCCGGATTCCGCCCACGGCACCCCGGAGGCCGAGGCCGCGCCGATGCGCGAAAACTTCCCCGGCCTGTTCGAATCCGCCCGGCAGCCCAGCGAACGCGAGCGGCTGCAGCGCCTGCAGACCTGGACCGAGAAGGAACTGGACCGCCTGCGCCCGCTGATGCAGGCGCGCCACGACGGCGGCCACGTCCGTCACTGCCACGGCGATCTGCATCTGGGCAACATGGTCTACATCAAAGCCGGGGACGATGCCGGCGGCGAGCGCCCGGTGGCCTTCGATGCGATCGAGTTCGACCCGGAGCTGCGCTGGATCGATGTCATTTCCGAAATCGCCTTCACCACCATGGACCTGCTGGCCCGCGAGCACCCGGCGCATGCCTGGCGGCTGCTGAACGCCTGGCTGGAAGAACGCGAGGATTTCGACGGCCTGGCCCTGCTGCCGCTGTACCAGGTCTATCGGGCGCTGGTGCGGGCCAAGGTCCAGGGCATCCATGCCGCCGAGCCCAGCCTGCCCTCGGACGAGAAGGCCGCCCACCAGGCCGAGATGGGGCGCTACCTCGCGCTGGCCGAACGCCTGACCGAACCGCGGCGGCCCCGCCTGATCCTGATGCACGGGGTGTCCGGGTCGGGCAAGACCGTGATCAGCACTCGCATCCTCCAGGCCCTGGGCGCGGTACGCCTGCGCAGCGACGTCGAACGCAAGCGCATGGCCGATGCCGTGTCCTACAGCGAAGATGCCCGCGCGCGGATCTACGACCACCTGCTGGAACGCGCCGGGGAACTGCTGGAGCTGGGGCATACCGTCATCGTCGACGCGACCTTTCTCGAACGTGGGCAGCGGGAGCCGTTCCGCGATCTTGCCGCGCGCATGGAGGCGGGCTTTGCGGTCGTCGCCTGCCACGCCGACGAAAACCTGCTGCGCGAACGCCTGGAGGCCCGCGCCGCGCAGGGCCGGGATGCCTCGGACGCCGACGTGGAGGTCATGCAGCAGCAGCGCCCGCGCCAGGAATGGCCCGGCGCCGACGAGCATGCCGTGGAAGCGGGCCCCGCACAGCCCCTGGAAGTCGAGCTTCTGGCACAGCGGCTGGAACGCCCGGCGTGACCGCGGTCAGTTCATTTGACGTAGAATAGAGATACCATCGGTTGTCCGCGAGCCACACAGGAGCCACCTCATGTCCGGATTCCGCAACAAGACCCGCCAGGCCGCCCGCCGTATCACCGCCGGATTGCCCGCGCTGGCCCTGACGGCTGCGCTGGCCTTCCCCCTGCCCGCGCTGGCCTATGAGGTCGTCGAGGAGAGCGATGAGCGCGTGATCTACAGCGTCGAAGGGGACTTCGACCACTACTTCGAGATGGTCGAGTTCGCCATCGAAACGGAGGGGCTGGTGATCAACAACGTCGGCCACATCGCCGACATGCTGGACCGCACCGCGGGTCAGGAATCCGGCGAGGGCATCTACCTGAACGGCCGCTCGGTGGACTTCTGCTCGGCCACCTATTCGCGGGCGACCATGGAAGCCGACCCGCACAACATCACCTTCTGCCCCTACGTCATCGCCATCTACGAGCTGGCCGCGGAGCCGGGCACGATCTACATGAGCTATCAGCGCGTGCCGCAGATCGGCGACGAGGCCTCGCAGGAGTCCCTCGGTGACGTCAACGAACTGGTGGACCGGATCGTCACCGAAGCCCTGATGTTCTGAGACGGTCGGATCAGCCCGGCCGGACGGAGGCCAGTGCCGCCACCCGGCCGGGCGCCTGCAGCCAGGCCTCGGCCCGGTCCGCGGGCAGCCCCGGGCTGTACAGGAACCCCTGGCCGATATCGCAGCCGTGGGCATTCAGCCACGCTGCCTGGGCCGCCGTCTCAACGCCCTCGGCGATCACCTCCAGATGCAGATTGCGCGCCATCGCGATGATGGTCGCGGCAATCCAGCGCCCCCGGCCCTCGCGGTCCACCTGATCGACGAAACTCCGGTCAATCTTGAGCACGTCCAGCGGGAAGTCCTGCAGGGCCGCCAGTGACGAATAACCGGTGCCGAAATCATCGATCGCCAGACGCACACCCAGCGATTTCAATGCATTGAGCCGGGACACGGCCTGATCGCCCTGGCTCATGATGGCGGTTTCGGTTACCTCCAGTTCCAGCTGTTCCGCCGGGAACCCCGTCTCGGCCAGGATCTCGCCGACCCGGCGCACGAGCCGGGCACTGCGCAGCTGCACCGGCGACAGATTGACCGCGACCACCAGGTCGTTGCGTACCTCGCGCAGCAGGCGCACGCCATGCCGGCAGGCCTCGCGCAGCACCTGTTCGCCCAGCGGGACGATCAGGCCGGTTGCCTCGGCGACCGGAATGAACCGGTCCGGCGTAATGCTCTCGCCCTGCGGGGTCTCCCAGCGCGCCAGACACTCCACGCCCGCGGGTACGCCATCGCTCAGGCGCACCTGCGGCTGGAGATGCACGTGCAGCTCGCCGGTTCCGCCCGCGAGGGCCTCGCGCAGGCGACCTTCCAGTTCCAGCCGTTCGCTGGCCGCCCGGGTCAGCTCCACCTCGTAGAAACTCCAGACCTCGCGCCCGTTTTCCTTGGAATGGAACATGGCCGCGTCGGCATGCTGGATCAGCGTGGTCGCGGTGTCGCCGTCCTCGGGGAAGCGGGCGATGCCGATCGAGGCATTGAGATGCACGCTGTGCCCGCTGTCCAGCAGCACCGGGGTATCCAGCGCGGCCTGCAGCTCGCGCGCCACCTCCCCCAGCGATTCGTGGTCGGCGGCCCGCTGACTGACCACCATGAATTCGTCGCCACCCAGCCGGCCGAGGATGTCCGGCGGGCGCACCGTGTCGCCCAGGCGCCGGGCGACCTCGACCAGGGCCTCGTCGCCGGCCGGATGGCCCAGGCTGTCGTTCACGTCCTTGAACCGGTCCAGGTCGAGGCTCAGCACGCCCAGCGGGTGGTCCTCCGCGCGCGCCTCGTCCAACGCACGCGAAAGCAGCGCATGCAGCCGCGTCCGGTTGGGCAGGTCGGTCAGCGGGTCATGCTCGGCCAGATAGTTGAGCTCGCTCTCCGAGCGCTTGATTTCGGTCATGTCGGTGATGGTGCCGGCGTAATGGATCGGCTGCCCGCTCTCGTCCACCACCACCGACAGGCTCAGCCATTCGGGGTACACGGTGCCGTCGCGACGGCGATTCCACAGCTCGCCGGCCCAGTAACCGGTGCGCTCCAGCTCCTGCCACATGGCACGATAGAACTCGGCATCGTGATACCCCGACTGCAGGATGCGCGGATTCTTCCCCAGCACCTCGGATTCCGCGTATCCGGTGATCTCGGTGAACGCCGGATTGACCGCGATGATGCGCGATGACAGGTCGGTGATGACCACGCCGTCGCGGGTACTGCGGAACACCGCTTCCAGCCGGCGCAGGCCGACCACGGTCTCGCGCCGCGCCAGCGCGGCCCCCAGGCTGCTGGCAAAGATGCGCGCCACGCTCACGTCGGTCGCACTCCAGTTGCGCGCCCGCACCAGCGCATCCACCGCGACGAACCCGCGATATTCGCCCTCCAGGAACACCGGCGCCAGCAGCAGGGACTGCAGCCCCTGCTGCTCCAGCAGTGCCTGTTCCTCCGCCGGGAACTCCGCCCGGGTGCCGGCGACCGCCTCGCCGGCCCGCAGGCGTTCGGTCCAGCGCGCATGCAGGCTGTCGGGCGTCAGGTTGCGCAGGGCGGGTGGCCTGACCGGAACGGCCGAATCGCCGCGCAACCAGTAGTAACGATGCGTCTCGCGGTTCTCCCGGCCCGGTTCCTCGGCGGCCATGACCACCACCCAGGCGCGATCCCCGGCCAGGGTCTCGCCCAGCCGCCCCAGCAGTGCATTCATGACCCGGTCCGGGGTCTCCGCCTGCAGCAGTGCCAGGGTCATGCGGGCCGAGCTCTCCAGCGCCTGCTCGCGCTGGTCCAGGGCCTGCGCCGCGTGCAGCTTCTGCACCGCCAGACCGGCCAGTTGCGTGAACTCGTCGATCAGACCCTGTTCCTCGTCGCGCGGCTCGCGCGCCTCGTTCAGGTAGGTGGCCAGCGTGCCCAGCACGTGCCCGTCGTCATCAAAGAACGGGAACGACCAGCAGGCCTGCAGCCCCGCGGCCTCCATGGGCGCCTCCAGGCCCTCCCAGTACGGATGGCCCGTCACCTGCGGTACCACCACCGTTTCGCCGCGGAAGGCCGCCGTGCCGCAGGAGCCCATGCGGTCACTGGCCGGCACCGGGCTGTACAGCCACGGCAGCGAACCCGGCAGGGACGGCGCCGCCACGCATTCGAGCATCCCGGTCTCGCGGTCCCGCAGCATGATGGACGCCGACAGCTCCGGCAGCAGCGACTCCAGCTCCTGGATCACGTCCGACAGGAACCCCGGATCACGTGTCCCGGTGGCCAGCCGGTCGAGCACCCGTGCACGCACGGCCGCCAGTCGCTGGTCGCGCACGCGCCGGGTCACGTCCACCAGGTTGCCGGAAAACCCGGTGGGCTGCCCGGCGGCATCCTGCTCGCAGCGCCCCTCCAGCTCCATCCAGTACAGCCCGCCCCAGCGGGTCACGATCCCGATCGCGGCTTCGTCCGGGAGCGTCGACACGGCCGCCTCGCCGCGCAGCACGTCCGCCAGCGCCTCGCGCTCCCCCGCCTCGACGAAGTCCGTCAGCGGATGCCCCAGGGCCTCTTCGACCGAACGTCCGGTCATGCGGGTCCAGGCGGGGTTGAGGAACGTGAGCCGTCCCTGCGCATCGGTCTGAAAGATGATGTCACCGGCGCTGTCGATGACCTGGCGATAGCGACGTTCGCTCTCCGCCAGGGCGGCCTGTTCGCGCCGCAGCCGTCCGCGCGCCACTACCTGGTCGACCAGTACCGGCAGCCCCTTGAGGTAACCCCCGCTCTTCAGCACATAGTCGTCGACCCCGAGGCGCAGGGCCTGCGCGGCCAGTTCCTCGGTCCCCTGCCCGGTCACCAGGATCACGGGGATGTCCAGCCCCCGCTCGCTGCGGATGCGGCGCGCCAGCTCCAGGCCATCCATCCCCGGCAGGCGATAATCCAGCAACAGGATGTCGGGGTACCCCGCGTCCGCCGCGGCCCCGCCGTCCAGACGCGCCAGGACCTCGTCGGCCGAATCGACCACTTCCAGTTGCAGATGCGGCGCCGCGCGGGCGAATTCCCGCCGCGTCAGGCTGACATCGAAACTGTTGTGCTCGGCGTAGAGCACGCGCACCGTTTCCAGCTCCTCCGGCCGCCGGTGACGACGCCCGAGGGCGTCCCGCACACGCGTCGGCAGGTGCTCCAGGTAGGTCTCGTTCTTCGGCAGATAGTCGTCGGCCCCGACGCGGAAGGCGGTCACCACGGTTTCCTGTTCGCCGTGGCCGGTCATCACGATGATCGCCTCCTCGCGCCCGGCCTCGCGCAGACGCGGGATCAGATCCATGCCGTTGCCGTCCGGCAGCCGCAGGTCGAGCAGCACGCAATCGAAGCGGGCCTCCTCCAGCGCCGCCCAGGCTTCGGCCATCGACCCCGCCGTGCGGATCTCGACCTCCGCCCCGTCACGGCTCAGCGCCCGACGCTGCAGATCGGCATCCACCGGATTGTCTTCAACGAGCAGAATCTTCATCTCGCGGGGACCTCCCTGAGGTAAACACCGAGGCCGGAGGCTGGTTCAACACGCACCAGTAGAGTTCGATCTGTTCGGCCACATCCATGAACCGGTCGAAGTCCACCGGCTTCACGATATAGGAATTCGCGCCGCATTCATAAGCAGTACGGATGTCGGCGTCATCCGCCGACGAGGTCAGCATCACCACCGGGATGTGCCCGCACTCCGGATGCGCGCGCAGTGCCCGCAACACCTCCAGACCGCTGATCCGTGGCAGCCGGATGTCCAGCAGGACCACCGCAGGCACCGGTTCCTCGCCCCGCGCCCAGCGCTCGAGCCCCGCCAGGGCCTCCTCCCCGTCGCGCGCCACCGTCAACGGATTGGCCAGGCGGCGGCGACGGAAGGCATGGCGCAGCAGATCCAGATCCACCGGGCTGTCCTCGACCACGCAGATGGGCGGTGGCGAGCCCGGGTCACTCATTGGGGCACTCATTGCGGCAGCTCCACACGAAAGGTCGCGCCCTCGCCGGGGCGGCCCTCGGCCTCGATCCGGGCGTCCAGCCGGCGGGCCGCGCGACGCACCAGGGCCAGGCCCACGCCGGTGCCGGGGTAGTCCTCGGCGCGATTGAGACGCTGGAAGATCTCGAACATGCGTTCCCGGAACGCCTCGTCGAAGCCAATCCCGTTGTCCTCCACCTCCAGACGCACCACCGACGTCCGCCGCTGAGCGGCGACCCGGACCCGGGGTTCGTCGCGACCGGCACTGAACTTGAAGGCGTTCTCCAGCAGGTTGCGCAGGATCAATCCCAGACCGTCGGGATCGGTCTCGACCTCCAGTTCTTCCGGCACGTCGATCGCGGCCGTCGCCGCCGCCGGGTATTCCGGCTCCAGGGCGCGCAGGGTCTCCGCCACCAGGTCACGCAGCCGGATCCGGCGCTGTTCCAGCGGTCGCCGCTCCATGCGCGAGTACGTCAGCAGGTCGCCGATCAGTTCGTTCATCTGCGCCACACCCTGGCGGATATTGCGCAGGAATTCGCGACCCTCGTCATCCAGGCGCTCGGCATGCTCCGCCTCCAGCAGCTGGCTGTAGCCCTCGATCCCGCGCAGCGGCGCCTTGAGGTCATGGGAAACCGCGTAGGAGAAGGATTCGAGCTCCTGGTTGGCGATCTGAAGTTCCGCGGTGCGCCGCTCGACCCGGCGCTCCAGATCGGCGTTGAGCGCCCGCAGCTCCAGCTCGGCCTGGTGCAGTTCGGTGATGTCCAGTGCCGTACCCTGCACCCGCCACGCGCCACCGGGGCTTTCACCCGTAAACGACGACGCACGCTGAATGCCGAAACGCAGCCAGGTCTCCGGCCCGCGCCCCGGGTGTCGACGTACGTGCAGGTACTGGCTTTGCGGCGGGGTCCCGGCGGCCATGCCCCGCAAGGTGGCAGCCAGGCGTGGTCCGTCGGCGGACTCGGTGTCGAGGTCACGCTCCAGCAGCGTGGCCACGTCCGGTTCGGGGCCGTCGGGCGGGCGCCCCAGCAACCGGAAAAGCTGGTCCGACCACCAGAACCCGTTCACCGGATCGTATTCCCAGCTGCCCAGGCCCGCGTCGCGTTCGGCCCGTTCCAGCCGTTCCATCTGCCGCTGACGCTCCAGCTCCAGCCGCCGGCGTTCCGTGATGTCCAGCAGCACCCCGTGGATGCGCGTCACACGGCCGGCCGTATCCCGGCTGAGCCAGGTCCGGTCTTCCACCCAGACCGTACCCAGCACGGGCAGTACCAGGCGGTAGAGCTGGGTGTAACGATCCGGCCCATGTTCGAGGTGCATTTGCACCTCCTCGACGATGGACGGCAGATCGTCAGGGTGAATCAGGCTGGCGTAATCCGGATCGCCCGCCAGCAGGGCCTCGCGATCCAGCCCCCAGTCCGCGGCATTGGACGAGACATAGGTGACCGGCCAGCCGTCACGCGCCTCCCATTCGATCGCCAGCACCGGCGAGTGTTCGATGATGCGCGCGGCCCGCCCCGCCTCCGCGGCCGCCCGGTCGCGGGCGGCCAGCGCGCGATGGATCAACACGAACAGCAGCCCGGCGGTCACCACCACGTAGGCCCAGCCCTTACCGGTCTGCAGCCGGGACAGCAGTTCCACGTCATCCACCAGCGCCAGCAGCGCCCGGTCGGAAAACCCGATCCACATCAGGCCGAGCACCAGATAGATCAGGGTGATACCCAGAGCCGTGATTGCGGCACCGCGGCGGATCCCGGGACTCGCGTCGCGTGTCATGCCCCCCTCCTCTTTGCGCGGTGCTTCCTTCCCCCAAGAATCCGCCGGACGGGCACACGACGCAAGACCCGGCCGCCCCGTGGCGCGGAATGTTATTCTTTGACGTTTGCGACCAAGTTGAACGACCCGCCATGTTCAAGAACCTGGAAAAAGCCCCGGCCGGCCGCCGCGAACCGCTCGCCGATGTCCTCGACCGCGTCCGCTTCAACGCCGACGGGCTGGTGCCCGCCATCGCCCAGCAGGGTGACAGCGGGGAGGTCCTGATGATGGCCTGGATGAACCGCGAGGCCCTGGAGGAGACCCTGCGTACCGGGCGGGTCTGCTACTGGTCGCGTTCGCGCGGGGCGCTGTGGCGCAAGGGCGAGTCATCCGGCCAGGTCCAGCAGCTGCATTCCCTGCATCTGGACTGCGACGGCGACACCGTGCTGGCGAAGGTCGATCAGACCGGCCCCGCCTGCCACACCGGGCGGCGCAGCTGTTTCTATCTGCAGGTCGACGGCGATCAGGTTGCCGTGACCAGCGACCCGCAGATCGACCCCGAAACCCTCTACGGCGCCTCCTGAAACCGCGACAAGGAACACCGACCATGGCCGACGCCAGCGCACCGCAGCTCGTCATCCACAACACCCTCGGGGGGCAGCGCGAGCCCTTCGTTCCCGCCGACCCGCAGCGGGTGACGATGTATGTCTGCGGGCCGACCGTGTACAACCGCGTGCACGTGGGCAACGGCCGCCCGGTGGTGGTGTTCGACGTGCTGTTCCGCGTGCTGCGCGCACTCTACGGCCCGGAGCACGTGGTCTACGCCCGCAACATCACCGACGTGGACGACAAGATCAACCAGGCCGCGCGCGAGAACGACGAACCCATCGCCGCGCTGACCGAACGCTTCACCCGGGCCTTCCACGAGGACATCGCCCGGCTCGGCACCCTGGAGCCGACCCTCGAGCCCCGGGCCACCGATCACGTCAACGAGATGATCGCCCTGATCGAGGATCTGCTCGCGCGCGGCCACGCCTACGCGGCGGACGGCCATGTACTGTTCGACGTGACCTCTTACCCTGCCTACGGCGCCCTGTCCGGGCGTACCCTCGAGGCGATGCAGGCCGGGGCCCGGGTGGAAGTCGCCGACTACAAGCGCCATCCCGGCGACTTCGTGCTGTGGAAGCCGGCCGGCGAGGACGAACCCGGCTGGGACAGCCCCTGGGGCAACGGGCGCCCGGGCTGGCACCTGGAGTGCACCGCGATGATCCGCACCCATCTGGGCCGCAGCATCGACCTCCACGGCGGCGGCCACGATCTGGTGTTCCCGCACCACGAGAACGAGATCGCCCAGGGCTGCGCGGCCGAAGGCTGCGACGAACACGGTGGCCATTACGCGCGCTACTGGATGCACAACGGACACGTGACCATCGAAGGCGAGAAGATGTCCAAGTCGCTGGGCAACTTCCGCCTGCTGCACGACCTGCTGCAGGTCTGGCCCGGCGAGGTCCTGCGCCTGGCGCTGCTGTCGCGCCATTATCGCGCGCCGCTGAACTTTTCCGAGGACACCCTGGAACAGAGCCGCAACGCGCTGGACGGCTTCTACCGTCTGCTGCGCGAGCACGCCGGGGTCGTGCCCACCCCCGCCGATGCGGCGGACACCCCGGTCTTCACCGCACTGCTGGACGATCTCGACACCGCCGGGGCGCTCGCCGCCCTGCACCGCATGGCGGATGCCCTGCAGTCCGCCGACAGCGAGGACGAACGCGCCCGCCGCAAGGGCGAGCTGCTGGCCGCCGGCGAACTCCTGGGCCTGCTGCAGCAGGACCCGGAGGCCTGGTTCCGCGGCGACGTCGCCGATGATGCCGATCTCGCCGCATGGGTGGAGGAACGCATCGCCGCGCGTGCCGAGGCGCGGCGCGCGCGGGATTTTGCCACCGCCGATGCGATCCGCGACGAGCTGACCGCCAGCGGCATCGAACTGGAGGACACGCCGGATGGCACCCGCTGGCAACGCGCCTGAGCGGGCTGTCCGCAGCGCCACCCGGGCACGCGCCCGGCTGGCGCTGGCGCTCCTGATCGCGGTGGCCGCCGGTCTGCCCGCGATGGCCACCGCCCACCCGCATGCCTGGATCGATCTGCGTGTCACCCTCGACTTCGACGCCGACGGCCGACTGGCCTCGATGCACCAGTTGTGGGTCATCGACCCGACCTACAGCCACATGCTGCTGGAGGAGATGACCCGCGACATGGACGGCGATGCCGGCATCGACTCGGTGCTGGATAAGGTCGGCCCGCGCATGCTCGACAACCTCGCGGAATACGACCACTTCACCGAACTCGAGGCGGACGGCGAAACGCTGGACACCCCGCCCGCCGAATCCCCCGAGCTGCGCCTGGAGGACCGGCGCCTGCACCTGGGCTTCGAGATCCCGCTGGACCGGCACGACATCGGCGCCGCAGAGGATTTCACCTACCGCGTCTATGACCCCACCTACTGGATCGAGATCCGCCATGACCCCGGTGACGTGATCCAGGTGAACCGCGGCGACGGCTGCCGGGTCGAACTCGAGGAACCACGCCCGGATCCACAACTGGTGCGTTATGCCGCCACCCTGGAACGCGAATCCCGCAGCCCGATCGAAGATCTCGGACGCCATTTTGCCGAGATTGCGCGCCTGGAATGTGAATGACGTCGGGTTCCTCGCGCCATTGGAACGTTATACAATAACGCAATGATCCGACACGCCCTCTCTCGCAACCGCCGCCCGGGACGGGCCGCAGCGGTCCTGCTGCTCCTGCTCGGCATCCTGCTGCCCGCGCTCGCGCTGGCCGGCCACCCCCTTGGCGGCGGCCCGGAGTCCGACGCGGATGCCGATGCCACGGAACAGCCACCGCCCGCCGAAACGACGGGACCCGCCGATGCCCCGGACGCTCGCGCCGACGCCGGGCTCCCGGGAGGGGATGACGCCGGACCGCTGGAACGGCTGGTCGGCTGGGTCCTGCATACCCAGCGCCAGCTGCACCGCGAACTGACCCGGGGACTGCACGGACTGCGCGACGCGCCCTCGGCACAGGCGGGCGCCCTGCTGATCCTCGTGAGCTTTCTCTACGGGGTCTTCCACGCCGCAGGACCGGGGCACGGCAAGGCGGTGATCACCACCTACCTGCTGACCCAGCCTCAGAACCTGCGCCGCGGCATCGCCCTGTCGGCGGCGTCATCGCTTGCCCAGGGCGTCACGGCCATCCTGCTGGTCGGGCTGCTGGTCGGGCTGCTCGGCTGGCTGACACGCGAGACCCTGGGACAGGTCCGCCACCTGGAGATCGCCAGCTTCGCTCTGGTGGGACTGCTGGGCGTCTGGCTGATGGGGCGCGCCCTGCGGCAGGCCTGGCGGCGCCGTGCGTCCGCCGCGCACGGGCATGACCACGGGCACGGGCATGACCAGGGGCACGGGCATGACCACGGGCACGGGCACGACCACGGGCACGGGCACGACCACGAACATGACTGCGGCTGCGGCACACCCCACCACGTCGACCCCGATCACAAGGGCACCTGGTGGGGCACCGTGCTGGCCGTGGGCATCCGCCCCTGCTCCGGCGCCGTGCTGATCATGGCGGTATCCGCGGCCGTCGGTCTGGTCTGGGCCGGCGTGGCGGCCGTGCTCGCGATGTCCGCGGGCACCGCCATCACGGTCTCCGTGCTGGCCATGCTCGCGGTCTACGCGCGCGACTGGACCCGGCGGCGTTTCACCGGCACCCGCGCCGCGCGCCTGACCTGGATCGGGCCGGCCTTCGGCCTGACCGGCGGCGCGATCATCGCGGTACTCGGCTTCAGCCTGGTGCTGGGGGCCGTGGCCGCGGGCCCGGCGATGCATCCGCTCGGCATGTAGGGCACCCGTCCCGCGCTTGCCCCCGCCCCGCGCCGTCCTCTACTTTGCAGGGCAAGACCAGTCCAGCGAGACCGCGCATGTCCAACGCCCGGGTCCACCCCGCGACCATCCGTCCGGAAGACGCCCCCACCCTGCCGGCGCTGTTCCGCGCCCGCGTGGCCGCGACCCCCGATGCCCCGGCCTACCGCCAGTTCGACCCCGAGCGCGAGGAATGGACCTCCAGCAGCTGGGGCGAGATGGGCCGCACGGTCGACCGCTGGCAGGCTGCGCTGGCCACCGAGGGCCTGCGGCCGGGCGACCGCGTCGCCATCATGGTCGGCAACTCGCGCGAGTGGATCGCCGCCGACCTCTCCGCCATGGAAATGGGCCTGGTCACGGTACCGCTGTACACCGATGACCGTCCCGAAAATGTCGGTTACATCATCGGGCAGACCCAGGCGCGCGCCCTGCTGATCGGCGACACCGTGCATGGCCGCCGCCTGCTGGAGCATCTGGAGAAGATGCCGTCGCTCAAGCGCGTGGTACGCCTGAGCGACAACGCGGGCACCTCGGGCGATCCGCGGGCCCTGCCACTGGAAGACTGGCTGCGGGGCGGCGACCCGTCCGCGATCCGCTATCCGGAACTCGACCCCGACGCCCTCGCGACCATCGTCTATACCTCCGGCACCACCGGCCGGCCCAAGGGCGTGATGCTTTCGCACCGCAACATCGTGGAAAACGCCTGGGCCTCGTCCCTCACGGGCCCGCTCGGACCGTCCGACCGTTTCCTGTCGTTCCTGCCGCTGTCGCACATGCTGGAACGCACCGCCGGCTGCTACATGCCCATGATGGTCGGGGCCGAGGTCGCCTTCGCCCGCTCGATCCAGCGCCTGGGCGAAGACCTGCAGACCATCCGGCCGACGGTGCTGATCTCGGTGCCACGGATCTACGAACGCGTGCACGGGCGAATCCGCGCCGGGCTGCGGCAGAAGTCGGCGCTCGGCCGCTGGCTGTTCGAGAAGACCGCCGCCGTCGGCTGGCGCCGGTTCGAACACCAGCAGGGCCGGGGTCGCTGGTCCCCCGCCTTCCTGCTGTGGCCACTGCTCGACCGCCTGGTCGCGCGCAAGGTACTCGACCGCCTGGGCGGCCAGGTGCGTTTCGCGGTCTGCGGCGGGGCCCCGCTTCCTCCGCCGGTGGCGCAGCTGTTCATTGGCCTGGGGCTGCCGGTGCTGCATGGCTACGGCATGACCGAGGCCGGCCCGGTGGTCACCGTGAACACCCCGGACGACAACCTGCCCGCCTCCATCGGCAAACCGTTGAAGGACGTCGAAGTACGCATCGGTGAAAACCACGAGCTGCAGACGCGCTCGAACTGCGTGATGCTGGGCTACTGGAAAAATGAAGAGGCCACGCGCGAGACCATCGACGCCGACGGCTGGCTGCGCAGCGGCGACCAGGCGCGCATCGACGACACGGGCCACGTGTTCATCACCGGCCGGATCAAGGACATCCTGGTGCTGACCAACGGCGAGAAGGTACCGCCGGCGGACATGGAGATGGCCATCGGCCTCGACGGCCTGTTCGACCAGATCATGGTGGTGGGCGACGGGCAGCCGTTCCTCACCGCCCTGATGGTTCCCGAACCGGACGCCTGGCAGACCTTCGCCTCCGACCAGGGGATCGACCCGGCGACCGCGGGAGAACCACCGCGCAAGGTGGAACGCGCGATCCTCGACCGCATTCACCACCAGCTGGAGGACTTCCCCGGCTACGCGCGCATCCGCCACGTGTACGTAATCCACGAACCGTGGAGCGTGGAGAACGGCATGATGACCCCGACCATGAAACTCAAACGGCCGGTGATCCGGGAACACTACCGCGAGGCGATCGAGACCATGTACAACGGCCGCGACCGCTGAAGGAAACGCTGATCAGGACGGTTCCCGGGATTCGCCGGCTGCCGCTGCGTCGCCCTCCCCGTCGCCGTCATCGTCGGCCTCACTGGCCTCGTCGGTCGCCAGTGACAGCCCGGCGTCCGTGGCCACGTCGGCCAGATCGCGGATCTCGTCCAGCGGCGGCAGCTGGTCCAGGGCCTGCAGTCCGAGATCGTCGAGGAAGGTGCGGGTGGTGCCGTACAGCGCCGGTCGCCCCGGCAGCTCCTTGTGCCCCACCACGTAGATCCATTCCCGTTCCTGCAGCCCGCGCATGATCCCCGAACTGACCGCCACCCCGCGCACCGATTCGATCTCGGCGCGGGTGACCGGCTGGCGATAGGCGATGATCGCAAGCGTCTCCAGCAACGCGCGCGACAGCCGCTGCGGGCGTTCCGGCCGCGCCGCGCGCACGCTGCCCGAGTACTGCGACCGGACGCGGAAACGGTACCCGCCGGCCGAACGCACCAGTTCGATCGCGCGGTCGGCATAGCGCGTCTCCAGACGCGCCAGCGCCGCTTCCACCGACGCGCGCTCGACCTCGCCCGATTCCGCGCAGGCGGCGCGCAGATCGCGCAGGGGTACGGGTTCGGTGGCGGCAAAAAGAACCGCCTCCAGGGTCAGCTCCAGCGCGTCGGGTGCCGGCGGCTCCGCCGCAGGCCCGGCGTGGTCGGGGACATCGTTGCTGGACATCGGCCCTCCCGGGCATGCCTGGACGAACCGCCGATTATAACGGTCGCGGCGCGCCCCGCATGCGCCGGAAGCGCAAATCGCGAAGCATTCTCCCCGTCATCGCGAGGGCCAAAGCCCTTATCCCGTCATTGCGAGGGGCCGAAGCTCTTACCCCGTCATTGCGAGGAACCGAAGCTCTTACCCCGTCATTGCGAGGAGCCGAAGGCGACGCGGCAATCGGTCGAAATGGCCTGCACGCAGGAACAGGTGGCTGCGGATGGAGATCGCCACGTCGCTGCGCGACTCGCGATGACGTTGGGGGGAGAGCTGCGCGACTCGCGATGACGTAGGGGGGAGAGCTGCGCGACTCGCGATGACGTAGGGGGAGAGCTGCGCGACTCGCGATGACGTGGGGGGGGAGAGCTTCGCGCCGCGCGGCTCACCGGGGCCTCACTGCGGCGGGCAGACCCCGTCGCGACAGCGGGAACGCCAGCGCGAACGGGCGAACACGTTGTACACCCGGTCCATCAGCCAGACCACCGGCGGCAGCCGATGCAGCACCGCCCCCGCCACGCGGTAGTACGGCAGATGCCGCCAGGTGGCGACGAAGGCGTAAGCCCCGCTCACCACCCGGCCGTGTTCGTCCACCGCATGCATGCGCCGCATGGCCTCCTCCCACGCGATGCCGCGGCCTTCCAGCGCCGCGGCGTCCGCATGGATGTCCCGCCAGTCGATCCGGCCGGCCGTGTCCAGGCGCCGGTAGTGGCCGATCTCGCGGCGGCACAGCGGGCAGCCGCCGTCAAAGAACACCACGGGCCGTTCGCGCGGTTCAGGCATGGCCGACGGGCCCGCTCATTTCGTGGCGCGCCTCGGGCAGCGCCCGGAGCGCACGCTCCACCACATCGCGCGCGAGACCGCGGGTCATCTCGCCGTCGGCGGGGATCATTTCCGTGCGCACCGCCAGCGCCATCGCCAGCGCCTGCAGCAGATCACCGTTGCAGGTGTCACCCAGCACCGCCACTTCGTGATCCACCGTGGTCAGCACGCGGTCCAGCAACTGCTGCACGCGCACGGCCGAATCGGTCTCGGGATGCAGCGCGAACTCGAAGGTCAGCTGCTCCCCGCTTCCGCTGGTGTAGCGATACGGCAGGTATTCCATGGCTCGCCTCCTTGTTGTTGTCTCTGATGGGCCGGAACGCGTCCGGCCGGCCTGTCGCGTGATCCGCGGCGAATGGCGATCTCCGTGATCCTTGGGCCGTGCGAAGGTCCCGGAGTTCGCCACAGCCGGACCTTTCCTGCGCTATTCTTGCTTCCGATGAAACGGTACTCCGGGTACAACCACCACGAAACCCCGACGGCGGAGCGGCGCCCGCGATGATGCTCCTGGGTCGACGTCGCCGCGCCCGGCCACCGGGGCCGCTGCGCTACCTCTTGTGGCTGCTCGTCGCCCTGCTGGGGCTGATGCTGGCCGCGGTGGTCGCGGTGCTGCTGTATTTCGCCCGGGTCGATCCACCTTACGGCATGGCGATGGTCACGGCCACCGACCGCGCGGCCGCCTCCCGGCACCGGCCCGTGTGGCGCTCGCTGGACGAACTGCCGGACGCCGTGCTGCTGGCGGTGATCGCGTCCGAGGACCAGCGCTTCCCGCGGCACCGCGGATTCGACTGGTCGTCGGTGCGCCAGGCCCTGACCGACCACGCGCGCGGCGGACGCCTGCGCGGGGCCTCGACCATCACCCAGCAGACCGCCAAGAACCTGTTTCTCTGGCATGAGCGTTCCTGGCTGCGCAAGGCCCTGGAGGCGGGTCTGACCGTGGGCATGGAACTGCTGTGGTCGAAGGAGCGCATCCTCGAGGTCTATCTCAACCTGGCCCAGTGGGGCCCCGGGATCTATGGCATCGAAAATGCGGCACAGCATTATTTCGACGTCCCCGCGAGCGAACTGACCCCGCAGCAGGCCGCGCGTCTGGCGGCCATCCTGCCCTCCCCCGGACGCCTCGATCCGGTGACCCCGGGCGAAACCCTCGAGCGCCGCATTGCGTGGATCGAGGAGCAGATGGGGGTACTGGGACCCGGCTGGCTGCGGCCGGTGCGGGAATCCCCGGAGAAACACTGAACGGGGCTTTGGTCCGGCCTCCCGGACCTTTACACTGCGAAGTTCCATCCCGCCCGTCCGAGGTTCCGCGTGGCCGCACCACTTCGCTCGCCGCAGCACCGGCTTTTCGCCCTCCTGGCCCTGCTCCTGACCACGCTGGCCCTGACCACCGGCCCGGCCATGGCGGACGACGCCCCCTCCTCCGCCGAGACCCACGCGGCCCTGATCGAGCTGCTGGAAGACCCGGAGGCGCGGGAACGGCTGCTGGAGACCCTGCGCGCGGAGGGAGGCGCCGCGGATCCGGCGGAGAGCACGGCAGAAGACGAGACCGCCGAACAGGCGGTGACCCTGCCCCGCCGCATCGCCCGGCTGACCCAGGGGCTGGCCGAGGGCGCGGTGGCCGAGGTCCGCGCGCTGGGCACGGTGGCCGAAGACACCGTTGCGCAGCTGCGCGCCATCGACCCGATCCCCTTCGGCATGGCGGTCGGAGACCTGGCGATCATCATCCTGATCACCCTGGTGATCTACTGGGTCCTGCGCCGCGTGGCGTCGCCGATGTTCGGCGGCATCGATCGCTGGGTCCTCAACGCGGCCGAACAGTACCGCCTGCTGCGGACCCTGCCCGGGGTCGGCCTGGCCGCGATCATCGACTTCGTGGCGGTGGTCCTGGCCTGGGTTGCCGGCTACGGCCTGGCGCTGTTCGTACTGGGCGAACCCGGCGCCATGGAGACCCGGCATTCACTGTTCCTCAATGCCTTCCTGCTGATCGAGCTGGCGCGCGCCGCGCTGCGGCTGATCTTCGCCACCCGCTACCAGGGCCTGCGCCTGCTGCCCATGGCCGGGGAAGAAGCCGCCTACTGGAACGCCTGGCTCGCGCGCATCGTGTCCTACATCGGTTACGGCCTGCTGCTGCTGGTGCCACTGACCGGCATGCATGTCTCCCCGGAGGCCGGCCGTTCCCTTGGCCTGCTGGTGATGCTGACGGCCTTCCTGTACGCCGCCACCATCATCCTGCAGAACCGCCAGCGGGTGCATGACCGGCTGATGGCGCTGGCGAACCGCTCGTATTTCTCGTTCACCCGCATCGTCACCAGCCTGCTGGCACGGTCCTGGCACCTGCTGGCGCTGCTTTATTTCCTCGCCCTGACCGTCGTCAGCATCGTCCGTCCGGACGACGCGCTGCCGTTCATGGCCACGGCCACGCTGCAGACCCTGATCGCGGCCTTCGTCGGCTTTTTCATCGCGACCCTGCTGACCCAGATCATCGGGCGCGAGATCGCCATCCCCGACGAGACCCGCGAGAAGTTCCCGCTGCTGCAGGCCCGTCTCAATGCCTACGTACCGCGGGCCCTCAAAACCATGCGTCTGGTGATCCTGCTGATCGTGCTCGCGGTCATCGCCGATGGCTGGGGCGCGTTCAACCTGATCGACTGGGTGCGTTCGGATGCCGGTGCGCTGATCCTCGGCACGGCGATCTCCGTCGCCCTTATCCTGCTGGCGGCGGCGCTGGTGTGGCTGGTGTTCGCCAGCTGGATCGAGCACCGGCTCAACCCCGCGACCGGCGACGGCGAGCCCACCGCGCGCGAGCAGACCCTGCTCACCATCTTCCGCAATGCGGTGGCGATCGCCCTGCTGGTATTCACCGTGATGATCGTGCTCGCCGAGCTCGGCATCAACATCGGCCCGCTGCTGGCCGGCGCCGGGGTACTGGGCCTGGCCATCGGCTTCGGCGCGCAGAAGCTGGTGCAGGACATCATCACCGGGGTGTTCATCCAGCTGGAAAACGCCATCAACGTCGGCGATGTCATCACCGTAACCGGCACCACCGGCACGGTGGAGAAACTCACCATCCGCTCGCTCGGGCTGCGCGACCTCGCCGGCACCTACCACCTGATCCCGTTCTCCGCGGTGGATGCGGTCTCCAACTACATGCGCGAGTACGCCTACCACGTGGGCGAATACGGGGTGGCCTATCGCGAGGACATCGACGAGGTCATCGTCCGCCTGCGCGAGGCCTTCGAGGAGCTCAAGCAGGACCCGGAACAGGGCCCCAACGTGCTCGACGAGATGGAGGTGCACGGGGTCACCGCGCTGGACGACTCCTCGGTCAACATCCGCATCCGCATCATGACCGCGCCCGGCACCCAGTTCGGCCTGGGCCGCGCGTTCAACCGCCTGGTCAAGCGCCACTTCGACGCTGCCGGCATCGAGATCCCGTTCCCGCACACCACGCTGTACTTCGGCGAGGACAAGGACGGGTCGGCGCCGGCGGCCAACCTCCGGGTGCTGGAATCGCGGCGCATGCCCGAAGCGGAAACCGACGATACCGATTACTCGCGGGACCGCCGGGCACGCCCCAATCCGAAACACAAGGGCGACTACGACGACGTCGACGAATGACGGACCAGTGACCGGCCGGCCGGTATCCGCCCCGCGGGCTGCCGGGGGTTCTTGGACCGGCGGGCCGCTCCGGTGAAGATCATGGCATGCGTCTGCTGATCCTGGTCATACCGCTGCTCCTGCTGATCGCCTGGCTGCCGGGCTGGTGGGTTCGGCGCACCATGGAGAAATATCACCGCCCCGAAGACCGCTACCGCTACAGCGGCGCGGCCATGGCGCGCGAGCTGCTGCACCGCCATGGTCTGACCCATGTGGACGTGGAGACCACCAAAGACGGCGACCACTACGACCCCGCCGACCGCACGGTGCGGCTGTCGCAGCAGAATTATCACGGCCATTCGCTGACCGCGGTCACCGTGGCGGCCCACGAGGTCGGCCACGCGGTGCAGCACGCACGGGGCTACCGCCCGCTGCAACTGCGCGGCACCCTGGTGGCCGCCACCCGTCACGCCCAGCGGCTGGGCGCGATCCTGATGATCGGCATCCCGATCATCACCCTGATCACCCGCCACCCGGCGCCGGGCATCCTGTTCTTCCTGGCCGGCGTGCTGTCGATGGGCATGGCGGCGCTGGTCCATTTCGTGACCCTGCCCACGGAACTGGACGCGAGTTTCCGCCGCGCGATGCCCATGCTGCGCGAGGGCGGCTACCTCCACGAGCCGGATTACCGCCACGCAGAGCGCATCCTGCGTGCCGCCGCCTATACCTATCTCGCCCAGTCACTGGCCAGCCTGCTCAACATCGCCTCGTGGTTCCGCTATCTGCGGCGCTGATCGGGCGAATCTCCCGTCAACGGAACGTACGGGCCATCTGCGCGGTCTCTCCATCACCGCCACAGCCGGCATCACGGCCCGTTGGCGGGCCGACACCCGGCCCTCGAGGCTGTTAAGCTGTGGTTCATCACTCGCCTTCAGAGTGGCAAGAGACATCCTTTCAGGAGAGCAGTACGATGCAGAAACACTCCCGGTCGATCATCGGCCTCACCGCCGCCGCAGTCCTTGCACTGGCCAGCGGCATGGCCCACGCCCAGGGCATGGGCCAGGGCATGGGCGGCCAGCAGCAGCCGCAGCAGGGCGGCCCGCAGATGGAGATGCAGGAACTCCAGCAGACCCTCGCGCAGACCCAGCAGCAGGCCATCGAAAACAACCCCGAGCTGGAGCGCAAGGGCGAGGAACTGGAACAACTGGTCCTCGACAAGATGGAAGCCGCCGGTTTTGAACCGCGTTCCGATCTGGACACCCTGGAATCCGCCGAGGAAGGCCTGCGTGATCCCGACCTGAGCGCGGAAGAACGCCAGCAGCTGATCCAGTCCGAAGACGTTCAGCAGGCGCAGCGCAACCTGCAGGAAGCCCAGCAGGCCGTGGCCGAGGATCCGGAGATCCTGGACGCCCAGGAATCCCTGCGGGAAGACCTGATGAGCGCCATGCGCGCGGAAAACGCCGACATTGACGATGTCATCGAGCGCATGGAAGCCCTGCAGCAGGAAATGATGCAGCAACAGCAGCCCGGGGGTGGCGGTGGCGCGCCCGGCATGGCGCCCCAGCGGTAAATCCGATCACGCGCATTTCCCGCGTCGGATCCGAAGGCCCGGTCACCTGACCGGGCCTTTTTCGTTTCCGCCGAGGCCTCCCCTCGGACCGGCCGGAACGTCAGCCCTGCCCGCCCTCGGGCAGCCGGCCGTGCGCCTCGGCCAGTGCCCGCATCTCGCCGGCACGTTCCCCGGGCACCCACTCCCAGTCAAAACGCCAGTCCCAGTTACCCTCCACCGTCCCGGGACGGTTCATCCGGTGTTCGCTGTCCAGCTCGAGCACGTCCTGCATCGGCAGGATCGCGATACGCGCCGGCGAGGCGTACGCCGTGCGGATCAGCGGCCAGGGCATGGTGTCGGCCGCATCTTCCGGTTCCCCCAGGACATTCAGCACGTGCTGCTGCATGGGTTCATCCAGTGACGCGAACCAGCCCACGGTGGTGTCGTTGTCATGGGTGCCGGTATACACGGCGCTCATCTCGTCATGATTCGCCGGCAGGTACGGGTTGGCCTCGCCGCCCTCGAACGCGAACTGCAGGATCCGCATGCCGGGAAAATCGAAGCGCTCGCGCAGCGCAGTGACCTCCGGCGTAATCACCCCCAGATCTTCGGCCAGCACCGGCAGGTACCCGAGTTCGTCGGCCAACGCGTCGAAGAATTCGGCACCGGGCCCCTCGAACCAGTAACCCCGGGTCGCGTCCGGCTCCTCGGCCGGGATTGCCCAGCTCGACTCGAACCCCCGGAAGTGGTCGATCCGCAGGGCATCCACCGTCTCCAGCGCCCGCCGCACGCGAAGGATCCACCAGGCGTAGCCGGTCTCGGCGAGGCGGTCCCAGCGGTACTGCGGATTGCCCCAGCGCTGTCCGGTCTCGGAGAAATAATCCGGCGGCACCCCGGCCACGGTGCGCGGCTGTCCCTGCGCATCCAGGTCGAACAGCTCGCGATTCGCCCACACGTCCGCCGAATCATGGGCAACGAAGATTGGCATGTCCCCCAGCAGCATCAGACCGCAATCGTTGGCATGGCGGCGCAGCGTACGCCACTGATCGGCGAACACGAACTGCACGAAGCGCACCTGCTCCAGCGCCTGCGCTTCTTCGCGGGCCACCCGCTCCAGGGCCTCCGGCTCGCGATCGCGGAACTCCGGGTCCCATTCCCACCACGGGCGATCGTCGTGGCGCGCCCGGATCACGCAGAACAGCGCGAAGTCATCCAGCCAGATCGGCCCCTGTTCCTCGAGGAACGCACGGCAGGCCGAATGCAGCGCATGTTCGTCCCGTGCCACCGCCTCACCGGCCCGTTGCAGCAGTTCTTCCACCGGCCGGCCGTCATCGACGATCCCGGTCGACTCCGCCAGCCGCGCGGGATCGATCATCCGCGGATCACCGGCAAACGCCGAGATGCTGGCATACGGCGACCCGTCGCTCTGCACCGGGTGCAGCGGCAGGATCTGCCACAGGGTGAAACCCGCCGAGGCCGCCCAGTTGACGAAACGAAACGCCTCGTTGCCCAGGGTACCCACCGGATGCGGCCCCGGCAGCGACGTCGGGTGCAGCAGCACGCCGGCACGCCGGCGCTGCAGCAGCGGATTGGAATGCTGCGTTTCTTCCATGAATCAGTCCTGCCCTTTCCGCATGGTCCCTCCGGCAGCCGGATCGCCACCGCCCACCGACAGCACCTCCTCCAGGGCCTCGGGCACCGCCAGGCCGGCGAGCTGGTACAACCGGGCCAGGTGGCGCCGATAGAGCTGTTCGAAGTCGCTGACCGAACCCGCCGGGTTGTAGGCCCCGAACCACCAGCACCAGTCGGAACCCTCGCAGATCGCGAGCTGTTCGCGCAGTTCCGGTGTATCCAGCGAGGGGTCCTCCGCGATCGCCGCATCCACGGCCTCGCGGGCCTCGATCAGCCGATCCCAGCCACGGTTCTTGTCGGGGTCGCCAATCCAGGTGGAAAAGGTCCCGTAGACCCAGGAACCCGCCACCAGGCCGGGGAGCTCTACCGGCGCCGCACCCCCGGAAGTCGTCGCATGGGCGCACACGTCGTCGAAGGTGCACAGGTTGAGCCGCTCGTGCTGCGCCAGGGCCTCGTACAGCCCGCTGAGGAAATGGAAGCCGTTCTCGGGGTAGTACTCCCAGGCGTTCTCGCCGTCGAGGATCACCGACACCACGCTGCCGGCCGGGGCCACCTCGGCGATGTTTCCGATGTGGTGCACGAAGTCGGCCACCGCGTCATCGGCGTGCCAGTCGGCGTAGCGGAAGCCGATCGCGTCGGACAGTCCGTCATCGCGGAAATACAGCGCAATCTCGGTGTCCCGCAGTCGATAGCCACGGTGCAGCCAGCCCTGCAGGTCGCGGGGCCCGTCTTCCTCGCCCTCGCCGTTGCCGTTGCCATTGTCCTCCGCATCCGGCATGCCGCCGGCGGCTTCCAGGCTGTTGCCCAGCACGCCCTGGCCGCTGGCCGTCCATCGCAGGCCGTATTCGTCCAGCAGGCGAATGGTGGCCTCGCTCAGGCTGCCCTCGGACGGCCAGCAACCGGTCGGACGCATGCCGAAGTGCTTCTCGAACACCTCCAGCCCGCGTTCGATGTGCCAGCGCACCCGGGCTTCACCATCGGGATACGCCGGGGCCTCCGGCAGTTCGGCCTCGGGCATGGCCTCGCGGGCCGAAGCCAGGTCCTGCAGCAGCGGCATGATGGGGTGGGCGTAGGGGGTGAACGACAGCTCCACCCGCCCCTGTTCCGCCAGTTTGCGGTAGCGCGGGATCACGTTGTGCAGCTCGTCGCGCAGGATCTCCAGCAGACGCCGACGCACCCCGGACTCGAAGCCGGCTTCGGCCTTCAACCAGCACTGCAGTTCGGGCCGCGCGCGGCGCACGGTCTCGCCGGTCCAGGCCAGTTGATAGCAGGTGGCCAGTTCCTGGAAGAAGCGCCCGTCCAGATGCGCCAGCAGAATGTCGTCCTCCAGCGCCTGGCGTCCGATGGCCGCAAGCCGGGCAAACAGCGGAAACGGGTCGATCATGCGCGGCGCGTGGGCGCGCAGACAGGCGCGGATGATCTCGCGGCGCTGGTCCGGCTCCACCGGCACGATGTCCATGTGGAGCATGTCCAGCACCGGATCCCCGACCGGCACACAGTTCTTCAGGGCCCGGTCCACGCGCCGTGCATAGTCGGCGATCTGTTCCAGCAGGATGGGGGCGAAGTTCACCACCGCCCGCGCCCGCGGGCAGGCCTCCAGATGGGCCGCCATGTCGGTGTAGTCCTTCAGCGCATGGAGGTAGGTCCACGGCAGGGCATACTCCCGGCGGCCGCCGTCGAAGTACTGCGGCTGGTGCATGTGCCAGCACAGCACCACGTCCAGCTTGTCCGGGACGCGGGCGAGGGCCTTCGAGGAGCGCTCAGCGGACATGGTGACGCGCCTGGCCGAGCATCTCCGGGGTGACCACGCGCACGCCCCCGGGGGAGACGTAGTAATCGCGGGCATCGGCCTCGTCGTCCAGCCCGATCTCGGTCCCCGGCGGGATGCGGCAGGCCTTGTCGATCACCGCGTTGCGGATCACGGCGTTTTCGCCCACCTGCACGTCGGGCAGGATCACCGAGTTCTCCACCTCGCCGCAGGCGCTGACCTCCACGCTGGAGAACAGCAGCGAATGCCGCACCCGGCTGCCGGAGATGATGCAGCCCCCGGAGACCATCGAGTCGATCGCCATGCCACGGCGGTCGTCGTCATCGAACACGAATTTGGCCGGCGGGAGCTGCTCCTGATACGTCCAGATCGGCCATTCGCTGTCGTACAGGTTGAGTTCGGGGGTCACGCCGATCAGCTCCAGGTTGGCCTTCCAGTAGGAATCGATGGTGCCGACGTCGCGCCAGTAACCCTGACGCTGGCCGGCCTCGTCGCGGAACGGATAGGCCATCACGCGGTTTTTCTCGATGATGCGGGGGATGATGTCCTTGCCGAAATCGTGGCTGGAGAAGGTGTCGTCGGCATCCTGAATGAGCTGCTCGAAGAGGAAATCGCGGTTGAAGACGTAGATCCCCATGGAGGCCAGCGAATGGGTCTCGCTGCCCGGGATGGTCGCCGGATCGTCGGGTTTCTCCTCGAACGAGGTCACGCGCCCCTCGGCATCCACGCCCATCACGCCGAACCCGGTGGCCTCCTCCTTCAGTACCTCCAGGCAGCCCACGGTCATGTCCGCCCCGCTTTCAACGTGCTGCGCGATCATCTGCCCGTAGTCCATCTTGTAGATGTGATCGCCGGCGAGGATCAGCACATAACTGGGGGCGTGCTGCCGGATAATGTCGACGTTCTGGTAGACCGCGTCGGCAGTCCCGGAATACCAGGAGGTCTCGATGCGCTGCTGCGCCGGCAGCAGTTCGATGAATTCGCCGAATTCCCCGCGCAGGAAGCTCCAGCCGCGCTGGATGTGCTGGATCAGCGAATGCGCCTTGTACTGGGTCAGGATCGCCACGCGGCGGATCCCGGAATTGATGCAGTTGGACAGCGGGAAATCGATGATGCGGAACTTGCCGCCGAAGGGTACGGCGGGCTTGGCCCGCCACAGCGTCAGTTGCTTGAGTCGCGACCCGCGACCTCCGGCAAGCACCAGTGCCAGGGTTTCCCGGGTCAGTCGGCTGACGAACCGTTGCGGCTGAGGGTTCATAGGCCCATCCTTGCAGAAAGCTGCTGGTTGCGGGTTCCCCCGCGGATTACGTTGACCGGCCCCACTCTACGTGAAGCGGATGCATCGAGTATGACAACTGACCGGAACAATTGCATTACGGAAGTCGCGGATGAAATCCGGCGTCTGGCACAGGCCCGTCTGCACGACGCGCATGCGGTCCTGGGGGCCCACGCCCTCAATCGCCAGACCACCTGCTATCGCGCCTGGTTCCCGCAGGCCGACGAGGTCTGGCTGGTTCCGGAACCCGACGCACCCCCGGAGCCCATGGACACCACCGACACCCCGGGGCTGTTCGTATGGAAGGGCGCCTCGCGCAAGCTGGCGGAGCATCCGGAGCTGCGCTGGCGCCCGTCCGGACACAAGGAGATCGTCAGCGTCATCGACCCGTGGAGCTTTGCCCCGAACATCCCGGATTTCGACCGCCACCTGTTCGGCGAAGGCCGCCACTGGCATGCCCACCGCATGCTCGGCGCGCACTGCGAAAACCGTGACGGGATCGACGGCGTGCGTTTTGCCGTCTGGGCGCCGGCGGCCGAGCGGGTCAGCGTGGTCGGCGACTTCAACCACTGGGACGGACGCTGCCATCCGATGACCGTGCACGGCTCCAGCGGCATCTGGGAGCTGTTCATCCCCGGGCTGGGTCCGGAAACCCTGTACAAGTACGAGATCCGCAACCGTGACACCGGCGAGCTGCGTCTGAAGTCCGACCCCTACGCGGCCGCCTACCAGGTACGCCCGGAGACCGCCTCGCGGGTGATCCCGGAGAGCGGTTACGCGTGGAACGACCGCGAATGGATGGACAACCGCGACCCCGAAGCCTGGAAGCACCGGCCGATGAGCATCTACGAGGTGCACCTGGGCTCCTGGCAGCGCAGCCCCGACGGCGACTGGCCGAACTACGCCGAACTGGCCGAACGCCTGGTGCCCTATGCCCGCGACATGGGCTTCACCCATCTCGAGCTGCTGCCGGTCACCGAGCACCCGTTCGACGGCTCCTGGGGCTATCAGTCCACCGGCTTCTTCGCGCCCACCTCGCGCTTCGGCGACCCGGACGACTTCCGCCGCTTCGTCGACACCGCCCACCAGGCCGGTCTGGGGGTGATCCTCGACTGGGTGCCGGGGCATTTCCCGCGCGACGACTTCGCCCTCGCCCGCTTTGACGGCACCGCGCTGTACGAGCACGAGGACCCGCGTCTGGGCGAGCACCGCGAATGGGGCACGCTGATCTTCAACTACGGCCGCCCCGAGGTGCGCAACTTCCTGCTGTCATCGGCGCTGTGCTGGATCGAGGACTTCCACCTCGACGGCCTGCGGGTGGACGCGGTCGCTTCCATGCTCTATCTCGACTACAACCGCGAGGATCACGAGTGGATCCCCAACATCCACGGCGGCAACGAGAACCTGGAGGCGATCGAGTTCCTGCGCGACGTCAACGAGACCGTGCAGACCGGCCACCCCGGCGTGGTGATGATCGCCGAGGAATCCACCGCCTGGCCCGGCGTGAGCCGACCGCCGTCGATGGGCGGGCTGGGCTTCACCATGAAGTGGAACATGGGCTGGATGCACGACACCCTGACGTATTTCGGCATGGACCCGGTCTACCGGCGTTACCACCACAGTCAGCTCACGTTCGCGCAGATCTACGCCTATTCGGAGAATTTCGTGCTGCCCTTCTCGCACGACGAGGTCGTGCACGGCAAGCGCAGCCTGCGCGGGCGCATGCCCGGCAACGAGTGGGAACAGCACGCCAACATGCGCCTGCTGTACGCCTGGCAGTGGCTGTATCCGGGCAAGAAGCTGCTGTTCATGGGTCAGGAATTCGGCCAGGGAACCGAGTGGTCGGAGGCCGGGGAGCTGGACTGGTACGTGCTGCAGTATCCGCTGCATCAGGGTCTGCAGCAGCTGGTGAAGGACCTCAACCGGGTGTATCGCGAACAGCCCGCGCTGCACGGTCGCGAGTTCGAGCCCGACGGCTTCGCCTGGCTGAATGCCGACGACGCCGACAATTCGGTGCTCAGCTTCGTGCGCCGTGACGTGGAGGGCCACGAACGCATCGTGATCCTCAACCTGACGCCGGTGGAACGCAGCGGCTACCCGATCCCGAGCCCGCGGGCCGGGACCTGGCGGGTCATGCTGAACACCGACTCGGAGTTCTACGGCGGCGCCTCGCGCGGCCCGCTGCAATGCGAGGCCACGACCGAGGCGTTTCACGGCCAGCCGGCCACCCTCCACGTGGACCTGCCGCCGCTGACCGCACTGCTGCTGGAGCCAACCGGAGGCTGAAGCCCCGGGCGGCGCCGCCGGGGCCCGGGCAGAGGCGTCCGTCAGGACGCCATCCGCGCGCGAACCTCCGGCTGCGTCACCGGTTCGCCCAGCCGGGCCTCCATCGGCCCGGCCTCGCGGGTCAGGGCCCCGGACAGGGCGAAGCCCGCCAGGCGGCCGCTGGCATGGAACTCCATCCGGCGGCCACCGGCATCGCCCTCCACGGACACCCACTCACCCGCGGCCGCATCCGCGGCCGATGGCGGGCAGACCTGCATCGGCAGGCTGGTGGTCTTGACCTGCACGGTGCCGGCGTCCGGTGCATAGCGCGCCGTTCCCCCGGCCAGGCGATCGGCGATCACTTCCGCCTGGGCCCGCAGCGTACCCACGTAGGGGCGCAGGACGCCGTCGTATTCGGCACAGTCCCCGAGGGCGCGGATCGCCGGATCGGAGGTCGCCAGCGTGGCGTCCACCCGGATGCCGCGCCCGCAGTCCAGGCCGGCCCCGACAGCCACGTCGATGTTCGGCCGCAAACCGAGGGCGGTAATCACGACGTCCGCCTCCAGGGTCTCGCCACCGGCCAGTGTCAGCCGGGACGCCACGGGACCTTCGCCCGCCGCCGGCAAGGCCTCCAGACAAGCCACCGAGGTCCCGGTGTACAGCGCGACCCCGCGCTGCGCCAGTGCAGCCGCCAGGTCATCCCCCAGCTCGGGCGGCGCGAGCCGCGCCAGCGGGCGCTCGGCCATCTCGATCAGATCCACCGAATAGCCGCCGGCCGCCAGATCATCGGCCAGCTCGCTGCCGACCAGCCCCGCGCCCACGATCGCCACGCGGGCCCCGGGTTGCAGTTCCGCACGCAGCGCGCGGTAGTCATCCAGGGTGTTCACCACCCGCGGCGGGGGTCCGTCGCCCGGAATGTCGGGCCGTATCGGGCTCGCGCCGGTCGCCAGCACCAGATCGCCGTAGGGAATGCCGCCGCGCGGGGTAATCAGGCGCCGGCGTTGACGGTCGATGTCCAGCAGGCGCACGTGCGGCAGCAGCTCGACGCCCAGGCGCGCGGCCCGCGCCACGCCGGATTCCTCCATCAGGTCGTCCGGGTCCACACCGCGCGCACAGGCCGTGGAGATCCGCGGTTTGGTGTAATAATCGCCGCGATCCCCGGTCACCAGCCGAATACTGCGCTCCGGGTCGCGGGCGCGCAGTTCCTCGGCCATTGCCCAGCCGGCCATGCCGCCGCCGACGACCACCACCGCATCCGGGTCGTCCGCCAGCGGGGTGCGCCAGGCCTGCGCCGCTTGTGCCTCGACCGGATCCTCGGCACGCGGCTGCAGGCGGTCGAAGTCGGCCTTGGTGACGTTGCAGTCCGGGCAGTACCAGTCGTCCGGGATGTCCTCGAACCGGGTCCCCGGTGGCAGGCCCGAGTCCGGGTCGCCCTTCGCCTCGTCGTAGATGTAGCCGCACACGCGGCAGATGTAGCGTCGATATTCGGTTTCGGTTTCGGCTTCAGCAGACATCACGCAACCTCCGGCAGACCGGCGACAATCGCCTCGAACAGCGGGTCCAGCTCCGCGCCCAGCGCATCCAGCTCGGCGCTGCCCCAGGGGGCGAACACCTCCGACGGACGCCGCGCCGTTACATGCAGCTGCTCGCCGTCGCTCCAGACATGGATGCGCAGGGGGATGTCGATACCCGCGGGCTTGCAGGCCTCCCACACGCGCAGGGCATAGCGTGGATGAAAGACCTCGAGGATACGGTCGACCGGGACCTCGGCCCCGATCATCGCGGCATTGGCCTGGCCGTTGATTTCTCCGGCCACGCGCAGTCCCTGCGCCTCCACGGCCTCCTTCAGGGCGGCCACGGCCGCTTCGGCATCGAGTTTGGTGGTGGTTTCCAGCATGATGTCTCCTCCGGGCGCCGGTCAGTGGGCGTGGATACGCGCCAGCTCCTTGCGCAGGTGCTTGATGGCGGGCGTAACGATGGCCACGAAATAGGATTCGCGCAGCTTGCGCTGGGCGGCCGCGCTGGACAGGTAACCGCGCGCCCCGCTGTGCAGCAGCGCCGACTGCGAGGCCCGCAGCGCCAGTTCCGAACCGGTCAGACGCATCTGCAGCACGTCGGCAAAGAACGCGTCGCTGGTGTCGAAGGGATCGCGGGCCAGGGCATAGGTCGCCTGGCGTGCGTCTTCCAGGACCTCCTCCAGCTCGCCCGCCTGGTCATCGAGATAGCCGTTCACGTGCGACAGGGTCTCGTTGGCCTCGTGCATGGTGTTGATGCAGCCCTCGATCAGGCCCAGGCCCATGCCCATCTGCAGCAGCACGAAACCGGGACGGATGCGCTGGATGTACTCCGGCAGGGGATCGGCCAGCACGTGCTCGTCGGGCACGAACACCCGGTCGAAATGGCAGCCGAAGGTGCGCGAACCCTCCAGAGCGATGAACTCGGGGCACGGGGTAAGGCTGAAACCGGGATCGGCGCAGTTGATGACCGCCATCAGCGGACGCGGGTTGTCATCCGTGGTACGGAAGATCGCACCGAAGTAGTGATCGTCGCCCAGATTGGACACCCATGGCAGCGCCCCGGACACCACGTAGCCGCCCTCCACGCGCTCGGCCGAGAGCTTGAGCTCCTCGATGCTGGCGAACCATTTCATCGGATTGGACAGGGCGGTGGCGCCGAACGCCTCGCCATTGGCCAGCTTCGGCAGGACCTCGCGCTTGAGCGTGGAGGAATCACTGTTCTCCACGTACCAGGCACAGGCGTTCTGGCACCAGGCAACGAAGCCGGTGGTCATGCATTCGGCGGAGATCACCTCCTCGGCGCGAATCGCGGACACCAGGTCCGTGGCCCCAGCGGGGTTCTGACTGGCCAGATGGGCATTGAAGGCACCCAGCTGACCCGCCTGATGCAGGAATTCCTCGGGGTAATGGCCGTCACGGTCGATGCGGACGGTGAGCGGGGCAAGCTGCCCCGCCACCAGGTCCCGCAGCCCGTCCTCGGCGTACACCGGTGCACAGACCGGCGCCACCCCCGTTGCTTGTTCACGGGTCTCGAGCATTACGGGTCTCCTCGGCCTCAGGCCTTTTCCACGGCCAGGTTGACCGGGTTGCGCATGGTGTTGGCGACCGGCGACCAGAAGTCGGCGTGCGCCACCAGTTCCTGCAGCTCTTCCTCGCTGGCGTCGCCTTCGAGGTCGACCTTCACGCGGATGTCGGTGAAGCCCAGGCGCTTGGACTTGTCGGTGTCGCCCACGCCCCAGACCGCGGTCACGTTGATGTCACCCTCCAGCGAAAGCTCCAGCTTGGTGAGGGTGATGCCGCGATCGATGGCGTTGGCATGCATCCCCACCGACAGGCAGGCCCCCAGGCTGGCCAGCGCGGCCTCCGAGGGGTTGGGCGCAGTGTCGTCGCCCAGCAGATGCGGGGGCTCGTCGATCACGTGGGCATCGAGGTCGCGCACGTAGGTCAGGTTGCGGAACTTGCCCTCGCACACGGTGCGCGCCTTGAGGGTCACGACACTGTCGGGGTTGGACTTGCCCTTGTCGGCGAGCTTGTTCAGCCCGTCCTGGTCAATGGGATCCAGGGCATTCATGGAAATCGTGGTGGTGGCTTCTGCGGTCGACATGATCAGGTCTCCTGACGGTTGTTTGGTCAATGCCCGAACCTTTGTGGCCGGGTCGCCAGTCCCGTTGCAGAAGCCGTGCCATGTTGCCCCCGATGGCGCCATGCCGCGATTCCCGGCCGATCGGCAGTCCATCCGGGGAGATCACCCCGACCCGCAGGCGGACAAAGCGGACAGTTTGTCCGCGCTTTGCACCAACATTGTCGACACAATGCCCCGTTGCACCACGACGAAACGTCGGCCACCGCCACCCGGCGTCACCGCCCGTGCCGGCTCGTGCCCCCGCCCGGTCCCCGCTGATCCGCGTCCTGCAGCCGTTTCACCCCCTCCGGAGCCACCCCCGTTTCGCGCCCGGTCCGCCGCCGTTCTGCATCTGGCACGCCTCTTGTAAGGGTTCCTGTGAGCGCGCCGTGAGAACCACGGCCCACCAACGTTCCCGGAAGAGGAGCACCGCCATGGGCGCAGCCATCTCCATCGACTACATTACGCATCACTATCCGAAACAGACGGACCCGACGCTCCAGGACATCGAGCTGACCGTCAGCCCCGGCGAGACCATCGCCCTGATCGGGCAGAGCGGCTGCGGGAAATCCACCCTGCTGCACATGCTCGCGGGCCTGCTGATCCCCAGCGAGGGCGCGGTACGCATCAACGGCCACCAGGTCATCAAGCCCAGCCCGCGCTGGAACATGATGTTCCAGAAACCCTCGCTCTACCCGTGGATGACCGTGCGCCGCAACGCCTCCCTCGGCCTGATCTTCCAGGGCCGTCAGGAAGGCATGAACAAGCGCGTCGACGCCCTGCTGGAGACGGTGGGCCTGGCCGAAAAGGCCGAGGTCAACGTGCAGTCGCTGTCCGGTGGCCAGCAGCAGCGCGTGGCCCTGGCGCGCAGTCTGGCCACCGACCCGGAACTCCTGCTGCTGGACGAGCCGTTTTCCGCCCTGGATGCGTTCACCAAGACCGAGCTGCAGGACGAGGTCGTGCGGCTGTCGCGGGATCGCGGCATCACCGTGGTGTTCGTGACCCATGACATCGAAGAGGCCGTCGCCATGGCCGATCGCGTCATCGTGATGGGTTCCAATCCGGGCACGCTGCAGCACCAGCTCAAGGTGGACCTGCCGCATCCGCGCGACCGCACCAGCCCCGGATTCACCGAACTGAAGGCCGAGCTGATGGAGTTCTTTGGCGCGACGCGTCACCCGGCCTCGCGCCCCGACCCGACCGATGACACGTCGTCATCCGCCGAAGCCGACGATTCCGCCGGGTCCGGATCCGCCCCCGCCCGTCGCGCGATTCGCGCGGCCTGAACCGTCCCTAGCCCGTTACCCGAGAGGAACCTCACCATGTGCAACTGTGACAACCACCACCACATCGACGCGGAACTCGACCGCATCCTTGGCGGCAGCCTGTCCCGCCGCACCTTCCTGCGCTCGGCGGCGGCCGGCTCGCTGGTCGCCGGCGCCGGCCTGACCGCCCCGGGTTCGCTGCTCGCCCAGCAGCCCGAGCTGGGTGGCGTCGACCCCGAAGTGGACGACTTCGACGGCGTCGTGCGCATCGGTTACATCCCCATCACCGATGCCGCGGCCCTGCTGGTCGCGCATTCCGAGGGCTATTTCGAGGACGAAGGCCTGGAGGTGGCCGAACCGCAGCTGATCCGCGGCTGGTCGCCGCTGATCGAATCCTTCGCGGCCAACCGCTTCAACCTGGTCCACCTGCTCAAGCCGATCCCGCTGTGGATGCGCTACCAGAACGACTTCCCGGCCAAGATCATGTCCTGGGCCCACACCAACGGGTCGGCGGTGGTCACCGGCCGCCACGTGGAGGTCAACGACTTCGCCGACATGGGTGGCATGAGCGTGGCCGTGCCCTACTGGTACTCCATGCACAACGTGGTCATGCAGATGGCCCTGCGTGACGCCGGCCTGAAGCCGGTGATCAAGGATCAGGGGGACGATCTGGCCCCGGACGAGGTCAACCTGATGCTGATGCCGCCGCCGGACATGCCGCCGGCCCTGGCCGCGCGCTCGATCGACGCCTTCATCGTCGCCGAGCCCTTCAACGCCGCCGGCGAGATGCTGGCCCACGGCAACCTGCTGCGCTTCACCGGCGACATCTGGAAGAACCACCCCTGCTGCGTGGTGTGCATGAACGAGACGCTCACCGATCGCCAGCCCGAATGGACGCAGAAGACCATGAACGCGGTGGTTCGCGCCCAGGGCCACATCCAGGACAACAAGAAGGAGATCGCCCACCTGCTGTCGCGCGACGGCAAGGGCTACCTGCCGATGCCGTCCGGGGTGGTCGAACGTGCGATGACCAACTACGCCGACGACAGTACCTACATCGACTCCGGCGCGATCCGCCATGCCGACTGGGCTAACGGCCGCATCGACTTCTCCCCGTGGCCCTACCCCTCGGCGACGAAGATGCTGGTGGGCGCGATGAACGAGACCCTGGTCGGCGGCGACACCACCTTCCTGCAGGGCCTGGATCCGCAGGAAGTGGCCGATGATCTGGTCAATTACGAGTTCGTCGAGAAGGCCATGGAGAAATACACCGCCTGGCACAACGCACCCGGCGTGGACATGGATTCGCCGTTTGCCCGCGAGGAGATCGTACAGCTATGAACCGCGACGTCACATTCGACATGCCGGCCACCCCCGGGGAGTGGGGGTGGGCCTCCCTGCGTTCCCTGAACCACCTGCGCCGGCGGCTGCAGTACCCGCTGCTCGGCATCGCCGGGTTGCTGGCCCTGTGGTGGTGGGGCGGCTGGGCCATCGCCAACAACCCCGACACCATGGCCTTCGCCAGCTTCGCCCCCGGGCCCACGCTGACCGCCTTCTGGGACATCGTGAGTTCCGGACAGGTGTGGTCGCCGATCGAGTCCAGCCTGCACCGGGTCGGATTCGGCCTGCTCTACGCGATCCTGATCGGGGTCCCGCTGGGGGTGATGATCGGGTACTTCAACGTGCTGCGCGAAACCACCCACGTGCCATTCCAGTTCCTGCGCATGATCTCGCCGCTGGCGTGGATGCCGATCGCGGTGCTGGCCTTCGCCACCTGGGATGCGGCGATCATCTTCCTGATCGCCATCGCCGCGGTCTGGCCCATCACCTACGCCACCGCGCACGGCGTGCAGCGCATCGATCCGATGTGGCTGAAGGTGGGCAACAACCTGGGCGCCAACCCCTACCACACCCTGCGCTACATCGTGATGCCCGCGATCGCCCAGGACGTGTTCGCCGGCATCCGCCTGGCGGTGGGCGTGGCCTGGATCGTACTGGTGCCGGCGGAATACCTGGGCGTGACCTCGGGGCTCGGCTACGCCATCAACGATGCCCGCGACACGCTCGAGTACGACAAGCTGGCCGCCTTCGTACTGGTGATCGGCCTGATCGGTTACATGCTGGACGCCATCTGCGTGCGCCTGATCCGGCGCAGCAGCTACCACGCCGAAAGCTGAGCTGCCCCCTCACTCCCTCCGTCTGCCCGGCCGTGCGCGGTCGGGCCTTTTTTTGTCCACGGCCCGCGGCATGCACTGCACCCTTCGGGCGCGTACCGGAACCGACCGCACCATCGCGGTGCAAAGTCCGCCGCCAGGTGCCGCCCGCATCCGCTCCGTGCCCCGCCACGGCCCGGTCCGCGGCGCTGGCAGGGTTTCTGCATGCCCACCGGGCATGAACGACACCGCCACCGAAGACCGCACCGACCAGGCGACCCGCGAGCAGGAGATCACCCTGCTGCTGGAGGTCGCCCGGCTGATGGGCCGCTCGCGCGACCCCGACGCCGCCATCTACCGCATCCTCGGCATGATGTCCCAGCTGCTGGGCCTCAACCGCGGCCGGGTCCTGCTGCCCGACCCGGACAGCGGACAGCTGAAGATCCGGCATGCCTACGGCCTGACCGACGCCGAACGCGAGCGCGGCAGCTACTCGCTGGGCGAGGGCGTGACCGGCCGGGTGATGAAGACCGGACAGATCGCGCTGATCCAGGACATCGACAACGAGCCGGAATATCTCGCCCGGGCGGTCGACCGCTCGACCCTGCCGCAGGAGACCGTGGCATATATCGGGGTCCCCATCGTGCAGGACGAACAGCCGATCGGCGTACTCGGGGTCCACCGGCTGCGCCGCCGCTCGCGCCAGTTCCAGGACGATCTCAACGTACTGCGCGTTGTCGCCTCCATGATTGGCCAGGTCCTGCGCATCAACCAGCTGATCGCCGAACGCACGGCCGAACTGGTCTCGGAAAACCGCTACCTCAAGAGCGCCCTCGACACCCAGGGGGCGAAATACGGAATCCTCGGCGAGAGCCCCGCCCTGCGCAGCGTCCTCAAGCAGGTCCACCGCATCGCCGACACCCAGGCCACGGTGCTGATCACCGGCGACTCCGGCACCGGCAAGGAGAAGATCGCACGCATGATCCACCGGATCAGCCAGCGCAACGCGCGACCGTTCATCTCCCTGAACTGTGCCGCGATCCCGGCCGACCTGCTGGAATCGGAACTGTTCGGCCACGAGAAAGGCGCCTTCACGGGGGCCTCCAGCGCCAAGACCGGCAAGATCGCCCTGGCCGACGGCGGCACCCTGTTCCTCGACGAGATCGGCGACATGCCGGAGGCGCTGCAGTCCAAGATCCTGCGCGTGTTGCAGGAACGGGTCGTGCAGCCGATCGGGGGATCGCGCGACATCCCGGTGGACGTGCGCGTGGTCGCCGCCACCCACAAGGACCTGCAGAAAGCGGTCAATGCCGGGGAATTCCGGCTCGATCTGTTCTACCGCCTGAACGTAATCCCGCTGCACATGCCCGCGCTGCGCGATCGCGCCAGCGACATTCGCCTGCTCGCACGGCACTTTCTCGACCGTTACACCCACGTCCATGGCTGGAACGTGGTCCTGGACGACGGGGTGATGGAGCGTCTGGAAACCTTCGACTGGCCGGGCAACATCCGCCAGCTGGAGAACGTGCTGGAACGCGCGGTGCTGCTCTCCAGCGAGGGCCGCATCGGCACCGCCCTGATCGACGAGATCCTGCACGAGGAATCGCGCATCAGCCCGGGGCTGCACGCCACCGGTCCCGCCGCTTCCCCGCAACCGGACGCCGCACCATCGCCGGACACCCCGACCTTTCCCGGCACGCACGGCAACGAGGCGCACCCCGACGGGGCGACCGGTCCCGGCATCGTCCGCCCCTACCGCCGGGTGCACGCCTCCGAGGCCGACCAGCTGCGGGACGCGATCGAACGCAGCGGCGGCAACAAGACCCGCGCCGCCATGGACCTGGGCCTCACCCCGCGCCAGCTGCGCTACCGCCTGAAGAAACTGGGACTGGCCTGAGACCCCGTTGCGGACATTGTCGACACTTTGTCCGCAACGGGAGCGGACAAAGTGTCCGCCTCACCCGACCCGTGCTGCCGTACGGCCGTCCCGGAGCGGATCCGGTGAACGGCGTCCAGCTGGCACGGGATCTGCAGAGCATTGGGTGGCAACACTGATCCGACACCAACCGGGAGGCCATCCATGACCCTCAGCAAGACCGAAATGACCGCCACCATCCTCGAAGCCAAGGAGGGCCGGTCCGCGACCTGGGCCGGCATCGCCGAGGCCACCGGCCTGCACGAGGTCTACGTGACCTCGGCCTGCTACGGCATGAATCATCTCGACGCCGAGGCGGCCGACCGGCTCACCGCGTTTCTCGATCTCGGGCCCGACGTGTCGAAGGCCCTGCAGGCGTTCCCGCACAAGCACTGGGACAAGACCATCCCCACCGACCCGGTGATCTACCGCTTCTACGAGGCGATCAACGTGTACGGTGACACCATGAAGGCGCTGATCCACGAGAAGTTCGGCGACGGCATCATGAGCGCCATCGACTTCACCATGGACATCGACAAGGTCGAGGACCCGAAGGGTGACCGGGTGAAGATCACCTGGAACGGCAAGTTCCTGCCCTACAAGAGCTGGTGAACGCCGGCCACTCGCCCTCTCGCCCGCCCGTGGCCGTGGCCCGGGCGCGGCCCTGGCGGCCTTTCCTGCCTGCCCTCTCTGCCCTCCCTGCATTTCCCTGCCCCTCGCGGGAACGAAAGGTTCCCGAATCAAACCGTTGTCTGCACGGACAAGCATCCACCGCCCGGTTCGTAGTAGGCTGACCGGCATGCAATGGCTGCCCCGCACCCTTGTCCTGGCCGTGATGCTGCTCCCGTCCCTCCCGGGCGCGGTCGCCGGCGCTCCGGATGGGGCCACGACAGTGGACATCGGTGTGCTCGCAGTGCGCGAGGCAAGCGCAGCCGAGGCCCGCTGGCAACCGACCGCGGACTACCTGACCGAACGCCTTGGCGAGGATTTCGACGCCCGCTTCCGCATGCGGGCGATGAACTACCCCGAGCTGGAAGACGCGGTTGCGGGGGAAGAGATCGATTTCGTTCTCACCAATACCGGGCACTACGTCCAGCTGGAATACGCCCACGGCATCAGCCGCCTGACCACACTGATCGCGTCACACGAAGGCGAACCGGTCCGGCTGTTCGGCGGCGTCATCTTCACGCGCGCCGACCGCGACGACATCACCGCGCTGGAGGACATCGCCGGCCAGCACCTGTTTGCGGTACAGGAGGGCTCGCTGGGTGGCTGGCATGCCGGGCACGAGGCCCTGCTGGATGCCGGCGTGGATCCGCGCGAGGATCTCGCCGAACTGACTTTCACCGACATGCCGCATGACCGCGTGGTCGAGGCCGTGCTCGACGGCCGCGCGGACGCCGGCACGGTCCGCACCGGCGTGCTCGACCGCATGGCCGGGGCCGGGGCGTTCGAACCCGGCGAGCTGCGGGTGCTGGAACCGCGCGACACCCCCGGCTTTCCGTTCGAGCACACCACCCGCCTGTTCCCGGAATGGCCGTTCTCGCGCATGGAACATGCCGACGAAGCCCTGGCCAACGCGGTGACCGTGGCCCTGCTGGAGATGCCGGAGGGTCACCCGGCAAGCCGGACCGGCGAATATTTCGGCTGGGCCGCACCGCTGTCCTACGCCCCGGCACATGACCTGCTGGAACGCCTGGGCGCCCCGCCCTACGAACGCAACCCGGCCCTGGACCCGCTGCTCTACTGGCGCGAGAACCCGGCGGTCACCATCGCCTTGCTGCTGGGGCTGCTGGCGCTGATGGCCGCAGCGACCCTGCGCTACCACCGGATCAACCGCGACCTCGGGCGCGAGGTGCAGCAGCGCCGCGAGGCCGAGACCCGCCTGCGCCGGCACGAGGCGGAGCTGGCGCATCGCGCCAGCCACGACCCGCTGACCGACCTGCCCAACCGGGTGCTGCTGACCCAGCGCATGCGTTCGGCGATCAACACCAGTGCCGAAGATGGCGGGCGGGTCGCGATCCTGTTCCTGGACCTCGACCGTTTCAAGACCATCAACGACAGCCTCGGCCACCAGGTCGGCGACGAACTCCTGAAGATCCTCGCCGACCGGCTCAAGGATCGGGTACGAGCCAACACCATCGCCCGCCTGGGCGGCGACGAGTTCATCGTCCTGCTGGACGATGTCGAATCACTGGAAGCCCTCGAGGAGCGGGCCCGGGAGATCCTGGCGGTGATCGCCGAGCCCTTCGCGGTGGGCGGGTGGCGCTCGCTGCAGGTCGGAGGCTCGCTGGGGATCACCCTGTTCCCCGATAACGGCGGGTCGCCCGAGGCCCTGATCACCCAGGCGGACGCGGCCATGTACCGCGCCAAGGCCCAGGGCCGCAACACCTACAGCTTCTACAGCGAGGACCTCACCGCCGCCGCCAGCGAGCGCCTGGAGACCGAAAATCATCTGCGCGAGGCCCTGAAGAACGGCCATCTCGAGGTCTTCTACCAGCCGCAGATCGACCTGCGCGAACGCCGCGTGTCCGGGGTCGAGGCGCTGGTACGCTGGCGCGACCCGGACAAGGGGCTGATCTCGCCCGGACGCTTCATCCCGGTGGCCGAAGAAACCGGCCTGATCAGCCCGCTGGGCGAGTTCGTCCTGCGCGAGGCCTGCCGCCAGGTGGTGGAATGGGACCGGCAGGGCCTGCCGGAGCTGTCGCTGGCGGTGAACCTCTCGGCCCACCAGATGAACGACCCCGCACTGGTCGCGCGCGTGCGCGAGGTGCTGGATTCCACCGGGATGGACCCCGGGCGTCTGGTGCTGGAGATGACCGAGACCACCCTGATCCAGGCCGAGGGCTCGCGCGAGGTCCTGCTGCAGCTGAAGGGCCTGGGCGTGGCGCTGGCCATCGACGACTTCGGCACCGGGTATTCCTCGCTGGCCTACCTCAAGCGCTTCAACATCGACTGGCTCAAGATCGACCGGGCCTTCGTGCAGGATCTGCCGCACGACCCCAACGATGCCGAACTGACCGTGACCATCATCAACATGGCCCACAACCTGGGGCTGGAAGTGCTGGCGGAAGGGGTCGAGACCGAAGACCAGCGCAGCTTCCTCCAGACCCGCTACTGCGATGCCTGGCAGGGCTTTCTGTGCAGCCCGCCGGTTCCGGCGAACGAGCTGCCGCAGCTGCTGGAAGACTGCGAGGGCGGGGTGGCCGCCGCCGGCGTCCCGCGCTGAGGGAATCGCCGAGGGACTCGCCGGGGCGCAGGCCGGTGCCGGTCAGCGGGCAAAATCCGCCAGATGCACCGGCTGGCGACGCGGCCCCCAGTCCCCCGGCCGCGCCTCGAACACCCCGGCAACGGCCGCCCCGCAGGCATTGCAGCAGCCATCGGCGGTGAGGTTCCAGTCCGACAGCCGGTACCAGTCGCGACCGATCAACCGCCGACCGCAGGACGGGCACCAGGTGCTCTGCCCATCACGGTCGTGCACGTTCCCCGTATACACGTGATGCAGTCCCCGCTCGCGGGCGATGTTGCGCGCCCGTTGCAGGGTCTCCGGCGGCGTGCGCGGATAGTCGGTCATGCGGAAGTCGGGATGAAACGCGGTGAAGTGCATGGGCACGTCCGGACCCAGGTGCTGATACACCCAGTCGGCCATCGCCACGATCTCGGGATCGCTGTCGTTCTCTCCGGGGATCAGCAGGGTGGTGATCTCGGTCCACACATCGGTCTCGTGCACCAGCCATTCCAGGGTATCCAGCACCGGCTGCAGATGCGCCCCGGTCAGGCGGTGGTAGAAGCGCTCGGTAAACGCCTTGAGATCCACGTTGGCCGCATCCATCGCGGAGAAGAACTCGCCGCGCGCGGCCTCGGTGATGTAGCCCGCGGTGACCGCCACCGTGCGGATCCCGCGCGCACGGCAGGCCGCCGCCACGTCGATCGCGTATTCGTGGAAGATGACCGGGTCGTTGTAGGTGAACGCCACCGAGCGGCATTCCAGCTCCTCGGCCGCCCGCGCGATGGTCTCCGGATCCGCCCGGTCGGCGAGGGTATCGACCTCACGCGACTTGCTGATGTCCCAGTTCTGGCAGAACTTGCAGGCCAGGTTGCAGCCGGCGGTCCCGAACGACAGCACCGGTGTCCCCGGCAGGAAATGGTTCAGCGGCTTCTTCTCGATCGGATCCACGCAATAACCGGAAGAGCGGCCGTAGCTGGTCAGCACGACCTCGTCGTCCAGCCGGGCACGCACGAAACAGGCGCCGCGCTGCCCTTCCTTCAGCTTGCAGAAACGCGGACACAGGTCGCACTGCACACGGCCGTCGTCGAGGGCGTGCCAGTAGCGCGTGGACACCGTGAAGGCGTCGTGCTGCGGAGTGTCGGTCGTACGGCTCATACTCTTGAATGTGGCCCCCGAGGTCCCACAATTCAAGCCATGAGTCCCGATATTGTGGAGCCCGACATGTCCGCCACCGCCGCCATCCGCGAACCCGCCGTCGCCGGGCGCTTCTACCCCGCCGATGCCGCCACCCTGCGGCAGATGGTGGAGGGCTTTCTCGCCGAGGTGGCGTCGCCGGAGGCAGATGCCCCGGCGCCCCGGGCGATCGTCGCCCCGCATGCCGGTTTCCCGTTCTCCGGGCCGGTCGCGGCGGCAGCCTACGCCCGGGTGCGTCCGCTCGCCGGCCGGATCCGGCGGGTGGTCCTGCTCGGGCCCTCGCATCGCGTGCCGTTTCGCGGAATCGCCACCACCGACAGCGCGTACTACCGCAGCCCGCTGGGCGACATCCCCGTGGACCGCGAGGCCGTGGATGCCCTCGCCGGGCTGCCCGGCGTGCAGTCCCTGAACGCCGCCCACGGCCCGGAACACAGCCTGGAGGCGCAGCTGCCGTTCCTGCAGGTGGCCCTCGAGGACTTCCGCCTGGTCCCGCTGGTCGTCGGTGATGCGTCCCCGGACCAGGTCGAGGCGGTGCTCGACCGGCTGTGGGACTACCCGGAGACCCTGGTGGTGGTGAGCTCGGACCTGTCGCATTTCCACGACGAGGCCACCGCGCAGCGCCTGGACGCGGCGACCCAGCAGGTCATCGAGCGCATGGATGACACCGCGCTGGGGCCGGAAGACGCCTGCGGCTGCCGCCCGCTGGCCGGACTGCTGCGGGCCGCGCGACGCCGCGGACTGGGCATTACCACCCTCGACCGGCGCACCTCGGCGGATACCGCCGGCCCGCGCGACCAGGTGGTGGGTTACGGCGCCTGGGCCCTGCAATGACGGTCCCGTTCGAACCCGATACTCCGGCGCGTGAACGGCTGACCGGACTGGCCCGCGACGCCATCCGCCACGCCGCCGGTGACGGCCCCGCGCCCGAGCTCCTCGCGAAGGCGGAACCCGCGCCCCTGAATGCCCCCGGGGCCAGCTTCGTGACCCTCAAGTGCGGGGGCGAACTGCGTGGCTGCATCGGCTCGCTGGAGGCGCGCCGTCCGCTGGCGGAAGACGTGCTGCACAACGCAGTCGCCGCGGCCACCCGCGACCCGCGCTTCCCGCCACTAACCGCGCCCGAACTGGCAGGACTGGAGTACTCGGTGACCCTGCTGGGGCCGTCCGAGCCACTGGAGGCCACCAGTCGCCACACCCTGCTGGACCGGCTGCGCCCGCGCGAGGACGGGCTGATCCTGCAGGCGGGGCCGCGGCGCGCCACCTTCCTCCCGGCGGTCTGGGAATCCCTGCCCGATCCGGAGGCCTTCGTCGACGCCCTGCTGCGCAAGGCCGGCTTGCCGCGCCATCCGTGGCCCGAGGGCCTGCAGGCCTGGCGCTACGGCTCGCTGGAGTTCCCCGGACGCATGGATACGCGCAATGACTCATAGCGCCCGCGCATGCGATCCAGCAGCACCAGCATCGCCGGGGTGAACAGCAGGGTCAGCGGGGTCGCGAACAGCAGCCCGCCGGCGATCGCCGTTGCCAGCTGGATCCAGAAGCCCGTCACCGGTGCACCGATGTAGAAATCCCGGCCGGCGAAATCCACGGTCCAGGCCAGCACCATCGGCAGCAGGCCGAGGATGGTGGTGATCGCGGTCAAAAGTACCGGCCGCATGCGCTGCGCCGCCGCCCGCAGGGCCGCCTCCTGCGCCGTCAGGCCGCGACCGCGCTGGTCGTTGTAGTTATCGATCAGCACGATGTTGTTGTTGACCACGATCCCCGCCAGCGCCAGCACGCCGATCCCGCTCATCACGATGCCGAACGGCTCGCCGCGCGCCAGCAGCGCCAGCAGCACTCCGGCGGTGGAGAACACGATGGCGGACATCACCAGCAGCGCCTGGGAGAACCGATTGAACTGGGTGACCATCATTGCCAGCATCAGGAACAGCGACATCGCGAAGGCCCCCAGCAGGAAGCGCGCGGCCTCCTCCTGCTCCTCGGCCTCGCCGCGGAACCGGATCTCCACCGCGTCATCCAGCTCGAGGGTGTCCAGCCGTGCCTGCAGCGCGCGCACCCGTTCGTCCACCAGGTAACCGGGCGCGGCATCCGCCTCGATGGTGTAGGCGCGCTGGCCGTCGAGGCGCTTGATCAGACCGGTGGCCGGAACCGGTACCAGCTCGGCGAAATTCGCCAGCGGCACCAGCCCGCCCGGCGCCGGCAGGTTGAGATTGGCCAGCTGCTGCAGGTGGCGCTGCTCGGCCGGCAGCCGCAGACGGATGTCCACCTCCTCGTCGGTGAAATCGGGGCGCCAGCTCCCCAGCAGGATGCCGTCGGTCAGCAGCTGCACGCCGTCTCCCAGCAGCGGCACGTCGACGCCGAAACGCGCCGCCTGCTCGCGGTCGAAGCGCACCTCCAGCTCCACCCCGGGCAGCGGCAAGTCGTCGCCGATGTCCTCGAAGCCCCCCAGTTCGTCCATCTGCGCGCGGATCTCGCGGATCACCGGCGGGATGCGCCCGGGCTGCTCGCCGGAGGCGACGATGCGGATCGGCCGGCCCTCGCCCGGGCCGTGTTCCTGCGCCCGGAACTGCAGCCGCAGTCCGGGCAGATCCGCGGTGCGCTCGCGCAATTCGGCGATGACCGCCTCCGCCGGCGGGCGGGTGCGCCAGTGGGTCAGCTCCAGCTGGATCACCCCGACCACGTCCTCCGGATAATCGCCCTGCAGGCGCGCGAGCTGGGTCCCGAGGGTGCGGGCATAGGCGTGTTTCACCTCGGGCGACGCCATCAGGCGGCCCTCCACCTGGCGCACCAGCGCGTCAGCCTCGCGCACCGAGAGATCGCCGCGGGCCTGCACCTGGACCTGCACGTTCTCGGGCTCGATCGACGGGAAGAACTCCACCCCGCGACCGAAACTCGCATAGGCGGCGTACGCGAGGACCAGCAACCCGACCGTGGCCCCCAGGGTCAGCCCCGGCCGGTCCACCAGCGGCCGCAGCATACGGATGTAGCGGGCGGTGAAGCCATGCAGCTGGTCGAAGCGCCCTTCCTCGGCCGCGCGCACGAAACGCGTCTGTTCCGCGTTGATCGGATGCGACGGGCCGATCACCGAACCCAGCACCGGGATGAACACCAGCGCCATTGCCAGAGAGGCGATCAGGGTCACGATCACCGTCGCCGGCAGATAAACGATGAACTCGCCCACCATCCCCGGCCAGAACAGCATCGGCGCGAACACCGCCAGAGTGGTCGCGATGGCGGCCGTGATCGGCCAGGCCATGCGCTGGGCCGCGGCGCGGAAGGCCTCGACCCGCCCGCGCCCCTCGGCGATATAGCGGTCCGCCAGTTCCACGACCACCACCGCGCCGTCCACCAGCATCCCCACCACCAGGATCAGCGCGAACAGCACGACGATGTTGAGCGTGAAGCCCAGCAGGTGAATGGCCAGAATCCCGCCGAGGAACGCGCCGGGGATCGCCAGCCCCACCAGCAGCGCGGCGCGCCCGCCCATCATCACCAGGATCACCAGGGCCACGATCAGCACCGCGGTGATCACGTTGTTCTCCAGGTCACCCAGCAGATCGGCGACATCCTTCGCCTGATCCTGGGTATACGTCACTTCCAGCGAGTCGGGCCATTCGGCGCGCGAGGCCTCGATGGTCGCGCGCGCGGCCGCCACCACTTCGAGGATATTGGCGTCCGTCTGCTTGCGGATCTCCAGCGACACCGACGGCTGCCCGTCGATGCGGGTGAAGCCCTCCGGATCCCGATAACTGCGGCGCACCTCGGCCACGTCGCGCACGCGCACCACGGTGTCGTTCTCCACCCGCACCGCGGTGTCCAGCACGTCATCGATGTCGTCAATGGTGCCCGGCACCCGCAACGGGATGCGTCCGACCCCGGTGTCCACCGCGCCGGCGGCCACCAGCCGGTTATTGCGTTCGATCGCGCGACTCAGATCGCCGAAGGACAGCTCGTAGGTCTCCAGCACCAGCGGATCGACCAACACCTCCATCTGCTCCTCGCGATCGCCGCCGATGTCCGCCTCCAGCACGCCCGGCAGCGCCTCCACGCGGTCGCGCAGCTCACGCGCCAGACGCACCAGCGTGCGCTCCTCCAGCGGCCCCGAGAGATTCACCGTCACCACCGGGAACAGCGACAGGTCCACCTCCGATACCGACGGCTCCCGGGCCCCGTCGGGAAGCTCCGGACGAACCAGATCGACCTCCTCGCGCAGATCCGACAGGGCCTCGCGGTTGTCCCAGCCGGGTTCGAAATCGATTCGCAGCAGAGCGAAACCCTCGCCGGCCCAGGACTGCATCTCGTCCACCCCCGGCAGCCCCTGCAGCTCGCGCTCCAGCGGCTGCACCATCAGGCGTTCGGCATCCTCCGGCGAAATTCCCGGGTAGGGCACGGACACGAAGAAGATCGGGATGTCGATCTCGGGAGCGGCCTCCTTCGGCGCCACCACCCAGGCCATGGACCCGGTGACCAGGATCAGGAGCAGGAACAGCAGGACCGTCCGGGCATGCGTCACCGCCCAGGCGATCAGCGCATTCACCGCTCGGTCTCCCCGGCCGCCTGCGCACGCACCCGCTCGCCCTCGGTCACGAAGCCCTGCCCCACGGTGATGACCCGGGCCTCGTCCGGAAGACCCGTCACCCACACGCCATCCGCCGCGGTCCGCACGACTTCCACCGGGTGGAAGGCCACCCGATCGGCGTCGTCCACGGTCTTCACCCCGACGCGACCGTCATCGCCCAGGGACATGACCGCCGGCGACACGCGATGGGCCCGGACGATGTCGGTGGGAATCTCCACACCGGCGCTGAGGCCCGACGGCAACGCGCCATCGGGATTGGGGACCTCGACCTCGAGGCGGAAGGTGCGGGTGCCCGGCTCGGCCACGCGCGCGACGAAGCGCACCTCGCCCTCCGCGGTGCGCCCGTCGAGGAAGCGGATGCGCGCCGTCTGCCCGCGTTCGACCCGCCCGATCTGGTGCTGCGGCACCTGCACCACCGCCAGCAAAGGATCGTTGTCGATGATCTCGGCCACCGGGTCACCGCGGCCGACGAAATCCCCCGGTTCCGCCAGCCGCTGATGCACGATACCTGCCAGCGGCGCGCGGATGCGCGTGTTGCGCAGATCCAGCTCGGCCGCCTCGCGCGCGGCACGCGCCGCCTCCAGTTCGGCCTCGCGCGCATCCAGCTCGGTGCGCGAGGCGTGCCCCTGCTGATGCAGACGACGGGTCGCCTCGAAGTCGCTCTCGGCGCCGCGTTCGCGCGCAATGGCCTGGCGACGCTGTGCCTCGCGGTCGTCGATGCGCAGACGGGCCAGCAGGTCCTCCGCTGCCACCTCGGCCCCCCGTGTCACCGCCCATTCGGCCACCTGCCCGGCGGTCTCGGCGCGCACCCGCACCCGCTGGTCGGGTTCCACCTGTCCCTGCAGGACCAGGATCCGCTCCACCGGTTCGGCCGCCCGGGTTTCCACCGCCACCGCCATCGACTGCGCCGCCCGGGGCTCCGGTTCCGCCGGCGGCTCGCGGGTCAGCACACCCGAGGCGATCCAGGCCACCGCCAGGAGCACGATGCCCCCGGCCGCGATCCACCGTCCGTATCCCGCCATCAAGGGTCACCTCTCGCCATGGCCCGCCCGCGTTCGAAATGTCACTATGACCCATCACTATAAACGGGGCGGCCGCCACCTGTCGGCCGGGACCCCGGCAACGGGCCCCGCGCCCGCACGCGACCGAACCCCGATGACCGAACAACCGGACGAATCCAGCACCGAGATCCGCGAACTCCGGGCCCGCAAGCGCCTGGTGTATGCCCTGGTGCTCACCGGCGGAATCGCGATCACCCTGCTCAGCTGGTGGTTCCGCGGTCCCGAAGATCCCTTCCTGACCCGGGTCTATCCGCCGTTCGCGGCTGCCCTCGCCGGGCTGCTGGTGGTGCTGTGGCGGCAATGGCTGACGCTGGAACACATCGAAGGGCTGATGGTACTGGTCGCCTCCGCGCTGATCCTCGGGCGGCTGGCCTGGCACATGCACTTCGCCGCCGGGATCGAGCAGCAACTGATGGTGCTGGTCGGCGGCCACTTCTGGGCCGTGGGACTGCTGGTCGCCGGCGCCTTCGTGATGCTCGACCGGCGCCGCGGCGTGATCGCCGGGATCGTCATCCTCGGGATCTCGATCCTGCTGACGGTTACCGGAGTCCTGCGGGAATACATGGCAGCCGCCCCGCCCGCGGCCGAGACCCTGATGTACCTGGTGCGCGTACATGTGTTCCTCGGGCTGCTGCTGGCCCTGCTGGCCGCGGTCGCCGGGATGCGCGACCAGCTGCAGCGCGCCCTGCTGCGCGCCGAGATCCTGCACGACTGGGCGACCACCGATCCGCTCACCGGCCTGGCCAACCGCCGCGCCGCCGAGGCCGGTCTGGAACGCGAGATTGCTTATGCGCGCCGCTACGGGCAGCCAATGAGCGTGATCATCGCCGATCTCGACCATTTCAAGGACGTGAACGACACCCACGGCCATGCCCATGGCGATCGGGTGCTGCGCGAGGTCACCGCCCGGCTGCAGGCACGCGTGCGCGACAGCGACCTGACCGCCCGCTGGGGCGGCGAGGAACTCCTGGTGGTCGCCCCCGGCATCGACCTGCGGGAAGCCACGGCGCTGGCCGAGCGCTGCCGGCGGGCCCTGGCCGAGGAGCCCGTGGCGGGCCTCGGCATCACGGCCACCCTGGGCGTAGCCGAATTCGCCCCGGAAGACGACCGCGAATCTCTCCTCGCCCGCGCCGACCGTCAGCTCTACGCCGGCAAGGCCGCGGGCCGCAATCGCGTCGTTCCCCCGCCCGACCCGCTACCGAGCCCGGACTCCGGCACGACCCCGCGCACGACCACCTGAACGCATTCCCGCGAGCGGCGCATGCTGGACGCCGTCCCGTTCGCTATTCGGCGCCGGCCGCGTCGCCTTCGGGCTCTTCGCCGAACCACACCAGGGCATATTCCTCCGACAGTAAGGTCAGTCCTCCAGCATGTAGGCCAGGATCAGTGGCGCGACGATGGTCGCGTCGGAGTGGATATCGAAGCGCGGGGTCCCGGGGCGCAGCTTGCCCCAGGTGATCTTCTCGTCCGGGGGCGCACCGGAATAGCCGCCATAGGTGGTCTCGGCATCGGTGACCTGACAGAAATAGCCCCAGGTCGGGGTATCTTCCAGTCCCAGCTCGCGGGTGATCAGCGGCACCACGCAGATCGCGAAGTCGCCGGGGATGCCGCCGCCGATCTGGAAATAGCCGATCCCGGGGGCGGGGTCGCAGTTCTCCAGATACCAGCGCACCAGCCGGTTCATCTGCGCGGTGCCCGGCTCCACGCAGTCGTGACGGGCCACGTCGCCGCGCATGACCGCGGCGGAGAAGGCATTGCCGGTGGAGGAATCTTCCCAGCCGGGGGTCCAGATCGGGACCGCGTGTTCCGCGGCCGCCAGCAGCCAGCTGGCCTCGGGCTCGATGAAGCGTTCGCGCAGCCAGGCATCGCGCAGCACGTCCTGCAGGAAATCGGCGGGCGAGGCCTGGCGCCCGGATCGCGCCGCGGCCTCCCAGCGCCGGATCAGCAGCGACTCCACCGTCTGCATCACCGATTCCGGGATGCCGATGTCGGTCACCCGGCTGACCCCGCGGGCATACAGTTCGGCCTCGCGCTGCGGCCCGAGGGTGCGCCAGTCCGGCAGGCTCTCGTAGGTGTCGGCGCCGATCAGGCGAAAGGCGTCCTCCTCGAGATTCGCGCCCGTGCAGGCGATCCCGTGGATCAGGCCGGCGCGGATCGCGCGCGCGAGGATGCGACCGAACCCGGCGGTGGACATCGCTCCCGACATCGACAGGAACATGCGCCCGCCGGCGTCGGCGTGGTCGCGCCAGGCGCGCGCGGCGGCGCGCAGCTCGCGGGCGTTGAAATGCCCGTAATGGCGTTCGATGAACTCCGCGACCTGCATCCGCTCAGCCCCCGGCCCCGGCGCCCGAGTAGACGCCGCCCGAGCTGCCCCGCTCGGAGATGGTCTGGCCGAAGCCCCCGCGATCGGAGCGGTTGTTCACCCGGCCGGCGATGGACCCGCCCGGCGCCGGGATGATCGGCATCGGGATCACCCAGGTCTCGGGGTCGCCCAGGGTCATGCGGGCGGTGTCGAAGCCGGCGGTGTAGAGCTCGTGCAGCCAGTTGGCCAGATCGTCCTCGGGTGTGGCGTCGGCGTCCGCGGCCACGTGCACGACCCGCGCGATACCGGCGGAACGCAGGCGCTCCGGCCCGGGGAGGATGGAGTCATCGATGAAATAGCGGTTGTCGTAATCGCCCGCCTCCGGCTCCGCGTGCGTCAGTCGTCGCGCATCGCAGACCCACACCGGCGGCGCGTCGGCGGGCACGCCGCGCGCCCAGCGCGCCGCCACCCGCGGCGCCATGGTCACCATCGCGTTCACGACTTCACGCGAGTCGACCATGATGCGGGGATCCCCCGCGTGCGGCGGCGCGGCCGTGGGTTCCGCGTCCAGCCGGCGTATCATGCCCGCGGGCTCGGAGTTGGCCCGCGGCCAGTGATCAAAGGTCGCGATGAGCTGACAGGTCCCTTCGGCAAACAGCGTCGCCGCCATCTGCACGCTCAGACCGCCCGGCAGGTCCACCACCGTCAGGGTATCCGGCTGCAGCCAGTCCCAGGTGCCCGGGGGACGCTCGGCGGCAATCCGCTCGTGCAGCTGCTGCTCGTGTGGCTGCAGCTTGAGGCGATCGATCCCGGCGAACAGCGTCGGGCAGTGATACGGTCGCCACGGCCCCTCCGGATGCGGCCCGTACAGGCGGTACAGCCGTTCATGGTGCATGTAGTCACGCCAGTCTTCGGAGACCGTCTGCCCCTCCACCGGCGGTGCGGCATCGGGGTCTTCGGTGCCGGCCCCCAGCGGGGACCCGAGGCGCTCAAGCAGTTTCAACCATCGTTGGGACATAATTCGCATCGTGCCGGATGACGGGGTGGCGGCTGACCCGGGTGTGATACCCGGCGAATTCGCCGTCCACGAGAAAGACCCCCACCACCGGGTAGCCCATGCCATGGGAAAACCACAGCGGTGCGGGTTCGAAGAATTCCTGCAGGACGAAGCCCTGCGGGTCCTGCAGCGCGGTATCCAGGGCCTCTTCCCAGGCCTGCGCCGACAGCGCGGCGCCGATCCGGATGCCCTCGCCCATGCGTCCGTAGCTGCGTTTCAGCACCCATTCCTCGCGCTCGGCCAGCCAGGCGTCACGCCCCTCCGCCCGGGGATAGCACGAACGGGTGAAGTCACGCGCCAGCGTGGCCTGCGTGGCCTCGGACAGGCCCAGCGCATGTTCGGCCGGGGCCGCGTGAAAGCGCTTGCTCTCCGCCACCACGGCGGTCAGCGGGTTCATGCAGGGCACCTCCTGCGCAACCCGCAGCCACGCCTGCGGGTCGGGCAGCCCGGGAATCCATTCGGCGGGGTAATGCCGGAACAGCGCATCCACCGGCCGATCGAACAGGTGCGGACGGCCATCACGCCACTGCAGATTGGCCGGCGAGCCGATGACCGTCGCATGCCCTGCCGCCTCCAGCCACCGCGCCACCGCGGCGACCTGCTGCAGATCCACCGACCATGCGGTCGCGTGGACCAGGCCGATACACGGCCACGGCGCCAGCGCGGCAGTGATCGCGGCGGCCAGATCCCCGGCCGGCTGCATCCCGCGCACGCCCGTGGCCGCGGCAACGGTGGCGTCCAGCTCCGCGGTCTCGGCCAGCCCGCCGGGCACGTCCTGGTTGAACTCGCTGATCCGCCAGCATTCGTCGGTGCTCCAGTGGAAGTCGCAGCGCGTCAGCCGCGGTCCGGGCGCGGGCGCCGTGGCCACGACCTCGCACAGTTCGGCCGGCACGCCCACCGCCTCGAGACAGGCAGGCCGTGCGCGCACCGCCTCCTCCATCTCGCACTGTGCCGCCCAGGCGGTCCGCGCACGCCGCACCAGCGCCCGGTGCTCTTCGGCGCCCAGGACCAGAAAATCCGGCAGCACCGTGGGATCGCCGGCCTGGTGCATGTCCCACTTGCCCAGCTGCAGCGACAGCCGATCCAGCAGGCGGGTCGCCTGCGGCGGCTCCAGCGGCCAGGGCTCGGTCCTCACCCGCGCAGTCCCAGCAGGGTCGAGACCAGCGGTGCCAGCACGACCCCGCCCAGCGCCAGCAGGATGTAGACCACGCCCTCACGATCGCGCGACCGGACCGCCGGCACGCCCTCGTCTCCGGTTTGATCACCGGCCTGATTACCGGTATGGAGCGGCGCGGGCGGGCGCATGACCTCGTGGCCCAGCACCGGCAGCGCGATCACGCTGAAGCCGATCAGCGCATCACCGAATCCGCGATAGTCGCCGTGCACCGCGTAGGTCAGGGTGATGGCACAGGCGATCATGAAATACGCGGCTGCCTTGGCGTCCTCCATGTTGCGGTCACGCACCACGCGGCGGTAGAAATCGGTCTTCTCCCGCCGGATCCACAGCCCCAGCGTGACGACCAGGATCAGCCAGCCCATGCCGAAGAACCACGGGGTGATCCACCAGCCATCCTCGTAGCCCGGCAGGACCTCGAAAATCCAGCCGTACTCCAGCCCGCCGGCCTCCAGATCGCCCCAGCTCGCGCCGCCGAAGATCATCCCGGTCGCCAGCACGAACGCACCGAGGAAGACTCCGGCGGCGAGATTGCCACGCTCGAACACGTCCACCTGCAGGCGCGGGCCGAACAGCTGCCCGGCCACCTGGCCGAAGACTTTGATCGCGGCGAACGCCATCAGGGCGTAGAGCACGAACCAGAACCCCTGGATGGTCGGGTCGGCGTGATGCACCAGCACCCACAGGCACCAGGCAAAACCGAGGATGATCCCGAGACGCACCGCGCCGATCGCCGCATTGCCCCGCCGATACAACGGGTGCAGGCGCGAGGCACGGTTCCAGAGCAGGCCAAAGAAGGAAATGACCAGCGCCATCCCGAACACCACACCGGTGTCCGGCCAGAAGATGTCGGCCTCATAAAAAAAGACCGCGGACAGGGCGCCGACCCACACCCCGATCATCAGGGGCCCGACCATCTTCTGCAACAGATAGACTTTATGATCCGTGTACATCTCGCGCCCCATCCGGAAACACGCCCAGCGGCTGGGCCAGACAATGAAAGGCACCGCCCAGATGCACCAGCGCGCGGGCATCCAGCCCCACCGGCCGGTGGCCCGGCAGGCAGTCGGCCAGCACTCCCAGCGCGACCGCATCCTCGGGCACGCCGAACTGCGGCACGATCACGCGCCCGGGGGCGATGTAGAAATTGGCGTAACTCGCCGGCAGGCATTCATCATCGGGACCCTGCACCACGGGGGCCGGCAGACTCACGACCTCGGGCGGGCCGGCCACCAGGTCCAGCGCGCTCAGACGCCGATGCATGTCCTCCAGCATCGCCGCGTCCGGATGCGCCCCGTCCGCCGAACGCATCGACACGATGCGATCCGGGGCCACGAAACGGGCCAGGTTGTCGATATGACCGTCGGTATCATCCCCGCTCAGGCCACGCGGCAGCCAGTGCACCCGCCGCACGCCCAGGGTTGTGCGCAGGGCCCGTTCCATCTCCGGCATGTCGGGATTGTCACGCGCGGGCGCGCACAGCACCGATTCGGTGGTCAGCAGATCTCCGGCCCCGTTCGACTCCAGGGCCCCGCCCTCCAGCGTCAGCGGCAGACGCTCGCGCCGCTGCCCCCAGCGACGCGCCAGCAGCAGCGGGACCAGCGCATCCAGTTCGCAGGGGTGCTTGTTGCCCCAGCCGTTGAAGCCACCGTCGACCAGCAACATCCGTGAACCCTCGCGGACCCACAGGGGACCGGCATCGCGCATCCAGATGTCGTTGACCGGCAGCGGCTCCAGCCGCAGCGAGATCCCGTCCTCGCCCCCCAGCAACGCAGCCGCATCTTCGCGTTCCTCGGGCGATACCAGCACGCAGACGGGTTCCACCTGGCGTAACTCGGCGACCAGCGCGCGAAAGGCCGCCAGCACGCCGGCGTACTGCCCGCGCCAGGCCTGCTCGGCCGACGGCCAGGCCAGCAGCGTTCCGGCCCGCGGTTCCCACTCCGCCGGGAGCCGCCGCGCGACGCACCCGCAACGCCCGGCGTCATCCGCTTCCGTGGGCAGCACTGCCCGCATCGCCTCTCCCCCCGTTCCCCCTGTCGACAGCCCGAAAGGGCATGCCGTCGACGCGGGATCATGCCACAGCGTCGTGTGTCCCTCTACCGGGCCCCTCCACCGGGAGGTCGCCACCCGGGTTACACTGCGGCGAACTGTCACCACAACCGCGGGCGAGGGGCCGGAATCATCATGTGGCTGAGGGTCACCACCGAACTCGAGATGAACCTGCAGGTGGCCAGCCCGATGCTGCTGCTTCTGCGGCCGCACAGCGACGCCCACCAATGGGTGGCCAGCGACCGCTACCGGGTCACCCCCGACATCCACGTCGCCGAATACACCGACCGTCACGGCAACCTGTGCCAGCGGCTGATGGCGCCCGCCGGCCCCTTCGCGGTGCACGTCAGCGCGGATGTCCGGATTCGCCCGGAGGATATCGACGTCACCGACGCCCCGTTCGTGCCGGTGGAACAACTGCCCGACGAGGTCCTGGTCTATCTCCTGCCCAGCCGCTTCTGCGAAGCGGACCGGCTGGGCGCCCGGGCATGGGAGATCGTGGACGGGCGACGGCCCGGCCACGAGCAGGTGACCGCGATCTCGCGCTGGATCCATGAGCACATCCGCTACTGCCCGGAAACCGACCCGGCACCGATCTCCGCCAGCGAGGTGCTGAACCGGGGCAGTGGCGTCTGCCGCGATCTGGCCCATCTCGGCATGGCGCTCTGCCGCAGCCTCAGCATCCCCGCGCGGCTGACCGTGGGCTACGTGCACGGGCTGGAACCGATGGACCTGCACGCCTGGTTCGAGGCCTGGGTCGGCGGACGCTGGCACACCTTCGACCCGACCCAGGCGCAGCCGGGCAACGGCCGGGTGCGCGTGGCCTACGGCCGCGATGCCGCCGACGTCCCGCTTTATCACCTGTTCGGACCGCCGGCGATCCCGACGCGCATGGAGGTATCGGTGGAGCCCCTGACACCGACCGACTGACCCGGGCGCCGGTGGCCGGAGCCAGCCTCGGGAACCAGCTCAGGAACCGGCGGGTTTCTTCTTGCTCTCGGACTTCGAGGCATTCACCGCGCGCTTGAAGCTCCAGTTCCGCAGCTCGCGGATCTGCTCGACCATGGTCTTCGACAGCGGCACCGTGTTGATGGCCGCGCGGATGATGTCCTTCTGGTTGAAGGCGCGGTCTTCGCGATAGGCCTCGATGCGCGCCGAACGCACCACCTGCTCGATCTCGGCACCGCTCCACTCCTTGGTAGTGGCGGTCAGATACCCCAGGTCGAACTGGCCCGGATCGCCGCCATGACGGCGGATGTGCAGCTCCAGGATCTCGCGGCGCTCGTCGGCATTGGGCAGGTCGAGGAAGAACAGCTGGTCGAAGCGCCCCTTGCGCATCAGCTCCGCCGGCATCAGCTCGATGCGGTTGGCGGTGGCCGCCACGAACACCTTGGGCGACTTCTCCTGCAGCCAGGTCAGGAAGCTGGAAAAGATGTTCACGTTGCCGCCGCTGCCGGTGGAATCGAAGCCGAAGGCGTTCTCCAGCTCGTCGATCCACAGCACCACCGGCGCGATCTCGTCGGCGATGCGGGTCGCCCGGGCGAACGCGTATTCCGGCGTACCGAAGCTGCCCGACAGCACCAGGCTCATGTCCAGGCGCGCCAGCGGCAGGTCCCAGGCCGCCGCGATGGCCTTGGCCGCCATGCTCTTGCCGCAGCCCGAGACCCCCATGAACAGCACTCCGGCGGGCAGCGGCACGCCGTCCTCGTAGGCCTTCTCCGAGAACAGATCGGCGCGCGTGGTGACCCATTCCTTGAGCACATCCAGACCGCCGATATCCTCCAGCGAGCGCTGCGGCGGGTAGAACTGCAGCACGCTCTCCTTGCGCAGGATCTGGCCCTTCTCCTCCTGCACCTCGTGCAGCAGGGTATCCTCGTCGACGTCCTGCATGCGCAGCAGGCGCGAGGCGAGGTGGCCGGCCTCGTTGAGCGACAGCCCGCGCATGCCCGCCGCCAGACGGAACAGCAGCTCGCGCGAATGGGCCTCGGCGCCGCGACGCCCCTCGAGGAACTCCAGCAGTTCCTCTTCGGTGGGCAGATCCACGTCGACCAGGAAGATCTCCTTCTTGATGATGTCCGGCAGATGCAGCTGCGGGCAGCTGACGAACACCACATTGCTGGTGCCTTTCAGCTCGTAGTAAAGATCGCGCAGCCCGCGCACCAGCCCGGGGCGCTGGTCGAACCACACCGGCAGATCCTTGAACAGGCTCATGCGCGGCGGATCACGATGCCCCGCGATCCGCGCAAGCGCGTCCTCCGGATCGCGGACGGCCGGCTCGGCCTCCACCGCCGCGCCGGAAGCCGCCTCCTCCGGGGCGGCAAAGCCGCGCGCGGCGGACCACACCTGCAGCCGTCCCTCCTCGCCGTAGTACTTGCGGGCCACCTGCTGCAGCAGCCGCTCGATGCGGTCCTCGTCCCAGCCCTGCAGGTAGATAATGGGATAGCGCGAACGCAGCCCGCGCAGGATCCGTTCCACCGTCGGATTCCGCTTCCCCGCCATGAGCGCTCCTGGTTGTGGAAAACAGGCCCCAGTATAGACCGGCTCCCCGAGCGCCCGGATACCCGCCCGCGCCGGCTTCCGGTTTGACCGATACCTGATGGTTGTGATTCTTTTCACTCAACAGAACGAGGGGGCCAGCATGGTCGACCGCAGCCTGACCGGGCACGAAATCATTCTCGAACCGCACGACACCATCCAGTCCCGCACCGACACCCGCGGCGTCATCGACCTGGCCAACCACACCATGGTGCGCATCTCGCAGTACAGCCGCGAGGAACTGATCGGCGCCCCCCACAGCATCCTGCGCCACCCGCACATGCCGCGCGCCGCCTTCTACGCGATGTGGCAGATCATCCAGGGCGGCGACGAGTTCTTCGGCTTCGTCAACAACCGCGCGAAGAATGGCGACAATTACTGGGTGTTCACGCGCGTCGCGCCGCGACTGGCGGCCAGCGGCGAGATCACCGGCTACAGCTCGGTACGCATCCGCCCCAAACGCGAGGCCGTCGAGGAATGGTCGAAGATCTATGCCGACATCCTCGCCGTGGAACAGAAATATCCCAGGGAAGAACAGGTCCAGGCCGGCTATCAGGCGATCCAGAAGGCCATGCGCAAGCGCGGTTTCCGGCACCTGACCGACTGGGTCATGAAATCCGTATAGCGCGGGGGTATGTTGCAGCACGGACGCCGCCGGCGTAACGTTTGAGTCCGTGAGAACAACGTTTTCGAGGCCTCGATCCATGCACGCCATCCAGGAAGATCCCCGGCAACAGGAACGCGAGCTGCGCGCCCGGCGCCGTTCGCTCAACCTGCTGGTGGCAGCCACCGCCGCGGTGCTGGCGTTCTGGGCCCCGCCGGGCTACGACTCCCCTGTGGCCACGGTGACCCAGGCGGAGTGGTCTCAACTGGACTGGCCGGGCAGCGAAGCGCCGGGTTCGGCCGAGGTCACGGAATTCCGCCCGCAGCTCCCGCCGCCGGGCGTGGATGCCGATCAGGTCACCATGGAAGAGAGCGACGACACCATGGTGCTGACCCTGGATCGCGAGCTGGAGCGCACCTCCGGCGACCTGCGCTCGCGTGACCGCGTCGAGCGCACACCCGCCGACTGATCTTCCTCTCCGCAAGCCCGGATGAGGCCCCGAGGCGTTCGCCTGCCCGTCCTTCGGCTGCTGCCGGCGCTGTGCCTGCTGTTGCTGACGGCCGGCATGACCGGGTCGGGAACGGCCCTTGCCGATTCCCCGGCCGCCACCACCGTCACCGCCGGGGGTGAGCCCGTCCCGGTGCAGCGCTACCCTGCCGAACACGGTCCCGTCCTGCTGTGGTTTCCCTCCGAGCATGGCCTGCAGGACGAGCACCGCCAACAGGCCCTGGCCCTGCAGGCACGCGGCGTCGAAGTCTGGCTGGCGGATCCGTTCACCGGGCATTTCCTGCCGGAGGCCGCCTCGTCGTTCGACGACATGCCGCTGGCCACCGTCCCGGATCTGCTGGACGCCGCACGCGAGGAGACCGAACGCCCGGTGTTCGTCTTCGCCAGCGACCGCGCCTGGCCCTGGCTCCTCACCGGGCTGCACCAGTGGCAGCAGGCGAACCCCGGCTCGGAAGATCTCGCCGGCGTGCTGATGCTCAGCCCGTTCCTGCATACCGGGGCGGACGCCGCCGAGCCCGAGCTCCAGCCGATCGTCCACTACAGCAACCTGCCGGTCTTCATCCTGCAACCCGTACAGTCTCCGCAGTTCCAGCACCTGGGCCGCGTGCGCGCGGCGCTGGCCGATGCCGGCAGTTCGGTGGGCGTGAGGCTGCTCCCCGAGCTGCGCGACCGCTATTTCTTCCGGCCGGACGCCACCGCCGGCGAACGCCTCGCACGCGAGGCACTGCCGGGCGAACTGCTGCGCGGCATGGACCTGCTGGCCCGCACACCCTCGGCACGCGAGCCGCGCGTGCCCGCGGCGGATGTCGATCTCGCGGTGCGCACCCCGTCGGGCACCGACGCCCGCCTGAATCCGGTGGAAGAGCAACCGGACGCGCCGGAACTGATCCGTCCCGATCTGGCCGGTGAGGAACACGACCTGCGCGACTACCGCGGCGAGGTCATTCTCATCAACTTCTGGGCCAGCTGGTGCCCGCCCTGCGTGCACGAGATGCCGTCGATGCAGCGCCTGGAAGACGAACTGCGCGACGAGGGCTTTCGCATCCTCGCGGTGAACCTGGGCGAACCGGAAGACACCATCCGCGCATTCATCGAGGACGAGGTGCAGACCGACTTCACCATCCTGCTCGACCCGCAGCAGGAATCGCTGGAAGACTGGCGCGCCCTGGCCTTCCCCACGAGCTACGTGATCGACCGCGAGGGGCGTGTGCGCTACGCCCTGTACGGGGCCATCGAATGGATGGAGCCCGGAGTCATCGAACAGATCCGCGGCCTGCTGGAGGAGTAGCCGGCAAACGCCGGGCGCGAACGTGCACATTGATCGGCGTTTCCCTAGGATACGGGCACCACAATGGAAGCGAGGACGATCATGACGGAAAACACCGAGGGACGACTCCCCAACCTGCCCGTACCCCTGTTCGCCACCGTGATGGGCATGGCCGGCCTAACACTGGCCTGGCGCACCGGCGAAATCCTCTGGGACGGCCCGTCCACGATCAGTGCGGCACTGACCGGACTGACCACGGTGCTGTTCATCTTCCTCGCGATCGCCTACCTGTCGAAACTCAAGGGCTGGCCGGACAAGGTGAAAGAAGAATTCAACCATCCGGTCAAGCTGAACTTCTTCGCCGCCACCTCCATCTCGTTGATCCTGCTGTCGATGCTCTGGCTGCCGGTGGCCGAAGGCTGGGCGCTGGCGCTGTGGATCGTCGGCGTGATCGCCCATCTATTGCTGACACTGACTGCGATGGCGCGCTGGACCGGCGCCCAGCCCATGCCGATCGAGTCGATCAACCCGGCCTGGTTCATCCCGGTGGTGGGGAACATCCTGATCCCGCTGCCCGGCGTGGCCTTCGGCCTGATCGAGCTGTCGTGGTTCTTCTTCAGCATCGGCCTGGTGTTCTGGATCGTGCTGATGACGCTGGTGTTCTATCGCTTCATCTTCCACGATCCGCTGCCCGAGCGCATGATGCCGACCCTGGCCATCCTGCTGGCACCCCCGGCGGTGGGCTTCCTCGCCTGGCTCGAACTGACCGGCGAGGTGGACGCCTTCGCGCGCATCCTCTACTACATCGGCGCGTTCCTGTTCCTGCTCCTGCTGGTGCGGCTGCCGGCGTTCTTCCGCCTGCCCTTCTTCCTCTCCTGGTGGGCCTATTCGTTCCCGGTCGCGGCATTCAGCATCGCCACCATGGAATTCGGCAGGCATGCGGCCCTGCCGCTGATGGAAACCCTGGGCGTGATCCTGCTGGCCCTGACCACCATCCTGATCGTCGGCCTGGCGCTGCGCACACTGAAGGCGGCCCGCGCCGGAGAGATCTGCCGCCCCGAGTAGGCCGGGACGCGTCAGAGTTCGTCGCGGACCCAGCGGATGATGTCGGGGGCGCGCATCGCCCCCGGCTGCCGGGCCACCTCCCGGCCCTGTTCGAACAGGGCGAGGGTCGGGATACTCCGGATCCCGAACCGTTTGCCGAGGGTTTCCTGGGCGTCCGTGTTGATCCGCACCAGCCGCACCCGCGGCTCCAGCTCGGCGGCCGCGAGCTCGAATTCGGGGCCCATCATCTTGCACGGCCCGCACCACGGCGCCCAGAAATCGATCACTACCGGGATGTCGCTGCGCTCCAGGTGACGGTCGACATTGTGTCCGTTGAGCTCCGCAGGGCGCGCGATGAACAGCGCCCCGTGGCATCGGCCACAGCCCGGCGCCTCGGCAATGCGGCCGGACGGAATCCGGTTCACCGAATCACAATGCGGGCAGACGACATGCAGCAATTCATTCATACTTGCCTCGAGATACCGAGCGTTCTTCTCTGTATAGCAGTCCGGCGCCGAAAAGACCGGGACGGGCACCACAGATCCATGCACTTCCCTGCAAATACGGGGAACACGTTGCAGGAAAGCGACAACTTCTGTATTGGTATATGCGGAACCGCCGGAAGCACCCGGTCCGCGAGCCGCACCACAACGCCCCACCCGAACCCCGAACGGTACGCGCATGAGTGACAAGCTCGTCGTAGAAGATCTCTACAAGATTTTCGGGCCGCGCCCGCACCGCGCCCTGGAACTGATGGAGCAGGGTCTGGACAAGGATGCGATCTTCGCCCGCACCGGCAATACCGTGGGCGTGCGCGAGGCCAGTTTCAGCATCCGCGAGGGCGAGGTCTTCGTGATCATGGGTCTGTCCGGTTCGGGCAAGTCGACCATGGTCCGGATGTTCAACCGCCTGATCGAGCCCACCGCCGGACACCTGTACGTAAACGGCGAGGACATCACCCGCATGAGCCGCAGGCAGTTGATCGATCTGCGCCGGCGCGACATGTCGATGGTGTTCCAGTCGTTCGCCCTGCTCCCGCACAAGACCGTCATCGAGAACGCCTCGCTGGGCCTGGACGTCTCCGGTTTCGATCGTGCCCGCCAGCACGAACGGGCCCTGCAGGCCCTGGAGGCCGTGGGGCTCGGCGCGCACGCCAACAGCTACCCCGACGAACTCTCCGGCGGCATGCAGCAGCGTGTCGGCCTGGCCCGCGCCCTGGCCACCGACCCCACCATCCTGCTGATGGACGAGGCTTTCTCCGCGCTGGACCCGCTGATCCGCACCGAGATGCAGGACGAGCTCATGCGTCTGCAGGAACAGCGGAGCCGGACGGTGGTATTCATCTCGCACGACCTCGACGAGGCCATGCGCATCGGCGACCGCATCGCAATCATGCAGGGCGGGCAGGTGGTCCAGATCGGCACGCCGCAGGAGATCGTGTCGAACCCGGCCAACGACTACGTCCGCTCGTTCTTCTACGGGGTGGACGTGAGCCAGGTGTACTCCGCCGGCGATATCGCCCGCCACGATGCCATGCCACTGCTGCAGACCGGGCAGGCGGACGCCGCCGGGGCCCGGCAACAGCTGGGTGCCGATGGCTGTGCCGTGCTGCTGGACGAAGGGGCACGCTTCCGCGGCCTGGTCTCCGCACGCAGCCTGACGGACGCCGCCGATCTCGACGCCGCACGCATCGACGGCATCGACACGGTGGAGGCCTCCACCGCCATGTCCGATGTCCTCGGCCGCGCCGCCGCCAGTGACTGGCCGCTGGTCGTGGTGGAAGACGGCCGTTTCATCGGGACCCTCTCGCAGCGCGACCTCCTGCAAACCCTCGACCGGACCCATCAGTAGGCCCACCCCCATGACGCAAGACGAACCGGACATCCAGGACCACGAAACCATCGGGCCGCTCGAATCACTGGCCGAGTGGTTCAACGAGACCGTACTGGAGCCGATCACCATCGGTGACTGGATCGAGGACGGGGTCGACTGGATCAGCGACAACCTCCAGGGACTGCTGGACGGGATCGAGGCGGTCATCCGCGCCCTGGTGGACGCGACCGAATTCCTGCTTCTGTATCCGCTGTGGCTGACCGCCTTCCTGATCGCCGCGGGCGTGTGGATGCGCTTCGGCATCAAGGCCGGGGCCATCACCACCGGCGTACTGGCCGCGGCCTTCGGGCTCGGGGTGTTCTCCGAAACCGTGCAGGCGCTGCTGTGGTTCCCGCCACCCTGGGTGCTGGCCGTGCTGATCGTGCTGGGCGGGATATGGCGCGTGGGCTGGCGCTTCGGGCTGTTCGCGGCGGTGGCGCTGCTGCTGATCTTCTCGATGGAGCTTTGGCCGGAGACCATCCGGACGCTGTCGCTGGTGGTGGCCTCGTCCATCGCCGCCCTGATCATCGGCCTGCCGATCGGCATTGCGATGTCGCGCAACGACACCGTGGAGATGCTGGTGCGCCCGGTGCTGGATCTGATGCAGACCATGCCACCGTTCGTGTACCTGATCCCGGCGGCGATCTTCTTCGGCCTGGGGACCGTGCCCGGCGCGATCGCCACGCTGATCTTCGCCATGCCGCCGGCGGTGCGTCTGACCAATCTCGGCATCCGCCAGGTCAGCCGCGAGCACGTGGAGGCGGGCCAGGCTTTCGGCTGCACCCCGCGTCAGCTATTGTTCAAGATCCAGCTGCCGCTGGCGATGCCGTCGATCATGGCCGGCATCAACCAGACCATCATGCTGGCGCTGTCGATGGTGGTGATCGCGTCGATGATCGGCGCCGGCGGCCTCGGCGGCACCGTGCTCACCGGCATCCAGCGTCTGCAGGTCGGCGTCGGCTTCGAGGGCGGTCTGGCCGTGGTATTCCTCGCGATTCTGCTCGACCGTATCAGTCAGAGTTTTGGCCAGCGCCGGCGCGAGGGCAATGCCTACGGCAATCTGCTGCGCTGGTTCTTCAGCGGCCGGCAGAAGGCCGATGCCTGATCATCCGTTCATCCACGCGGCCGCCCCGAATCCCGGCGGCCGGATGCTCAAGAAGCAACAAGGAGAACCGTAACCATGATGAAGAAGAAACTGCTGACGACCGCCACGGCCGCTGCCCTGTCCCTGGGCATGGCGACCTCCGCCGCGCAGGCGGACGACGTGCGCATCGGCTGGACCGCCTGGGCCGATGCCGAGTTCATCACCCAGGTCGCCGACCGCGTGATCCAGGAACGCCTGGACACCGGCGTGGAGCTGGTGCAGACCGACATCGCCCCGCAGTACGCCGGTCTGGCCGGGGGCGACCTCGACCTGATGCTGATGTCCTGGCAGCCGATCACCCACGAGGACTACATCGACCAGTTCGGCGATGACATCGTCGATCTGGGCGTGCTGTACGACAATGCCAAGCTGGGCTGGCTGGTGCCCGCCTCGCTGCATGCCGAAGGTCTGACCTCCATCGAAGACCTGCGCGATGACGAATGGCGCGATCGCCTGAACGGCGAGATCCAGGGCATCGACCCGGGCGCCGGCCTGACCCGTCTGTCGCACGACACCATCGAGGAATACGAGCTGGATTACACCCTGATCGAGGCCTCCGACGCCGCCATGACCGCCGCGCTCGACCGCGCCATCCGTCGTGACGACGCCATCGTGGTCACCGGCTGGAGCCCGCACTGGAAGCTGGGTGCCTACGAGCTTGAATACCTCGAGGATCCGAAGGGTGCTCTGGGCGGTGCCGAATCCATCCACGCCATGTCGCGCACCGGCTTTGCCGACGACCATCCCGAGGTCGCCGCCTTTGCCGGCTGCATGAACATCGACATCGACCTGCTCAACGAGTACATGTACCTGGCCGACGAGGAGTCCACCGGCCACGCGGTGGACAAGTTCTTCAATGACGAGGCCGGGCTGGTCGACGAATGGGTGGCCTGCGCCCGTAACTGATCCCGTCCAGGGAACGCACCGGCAGCCTCGCGCTGCCCCCGGGCCCGGCCTTCTGGTCGGGCCTTTTTTATATCCGGCGCCCTGCCCGATCGGGCCTTTAATCGGCCAGAGGCTGGCCTCCTACGGGCAAATCCTGCCCCGGTAGGAGATTCTATGTCTGCGTGCAAGGGTTCGGGGGTCGGTAGTCGGTCTGGTTTTTCATGAGGGCGAAGGCGACGCGGGCGAGTTTGCGAGCCAGGGCATTGAGGGCCTGCGTCGTGGCCAATCCCCGATCGAGACAGCGCTGGTAGTAGTCGCTCCAGGCGGGTTTGGATTTGGCCTGCATGGCCGCCATGTAGAGCAGGCGTCGCAGCTCCGGGTCTCCCTGCTTGGTGAGCCGGCGTCGGCCTCGCTTCTGGCCGGAGTCCCGGACCCGGACATCCATGCCCAGGAAGGCCACGAACGCATCGCTGCTGCGGAAGGTTCCACGGTGGAA